>JBLMXE010000412.1:0-9826 GCA_050257615.1 Chlamydiota bacterium
CGCAGGTCGTGAGTGACGAAGACGGTGGTCTTGCGCAGGCGCTGCTGCAGGGCCAGGAACTCACGCTGCAATTCGGCGCGAGTGAGGGCATCGAGCGCGCCGAACGGTTCGTCCATGAGCAAGATGGGTGGGTCGGCCGCCAGCGCCCGGGCCACGCCCACGCGCTGCCGCTGGCCGCCGGAAAGTTCGCGCGGGCGGCGGCAGGCAACGCCTGGCTCCAGGCCCACCAACTGCAGAAGTTCGCGTACCCGCTCCTGGATGCGCTGCCGCGGCCAGCCTTCCAGCGCCGGCACCAGGCCGATGTTGCGCTCCACGCCGAAATGAGGGAAGAGCCCGACCTCCTGGATGGCGTAGCCGATTCTGCGCCGCAACTGGATCGGGTCCCAATCCATGGAAGCGCGGCCTTCCACAAGCACCTGGCCGGAGGAGGGCTCCAGCAGGCGGTTGACCAGCTTCAGGGTGGTGGTCTTGCCCGAACCGCTGCGTCCCAGCAGCACCAGCAGTTCGCCGCTCTGCACCTTCAGGTTGAGGCGGTGGAGAAGCGTGGGGCCGTGATCGACACGGTAGGTGACGTCGCGGAACTCCACGGCCACATCGGGGTGTGTCTCCGGCGGCATGCCTGGCAAAGCGCTGCTCTTTCTGCGCCCGGCGATTCTCGCAGCCGAGCCCGGCTTTGCGCAACCACAGCCGCTGAACGCAGCGGGCAGCGGGCGCGTATCATCTAATTAGTAATGCTGTTGCGCTCTGTATCCCTGCGAACCGCGCGCCTGTTGGCGGCCCTGTTCGGCCTCACTTCGGTCCTGCTGGCGGCGGCCCTGGCCGGCAGTTGGTTCTACGTGTATCGCTATGTTAGCCGCGAGGGCATGCCTCCGCCGCCTCCACTTCTGCAAGATTTGCACCCTATTGCGGGCGCAGTTTCGCCGTTGCAGGTGAACTACAAGCTGGAGCTCCCCGGCCGCGGCGAAATTTTTCCCGCCCTGACCGCGGGCCGCCCGGCGGACTACTGGCCTGTAGCTGTTCTGACCATCAGCAATGCCTCCGACCGGCTGGTGCTGCAAACCGTTTCCGCCCAAATACCGGGCTGGAGCGCGCTGGCGCAACATAGCATCATCGTCGGCCCGCATAGCACGCAGAATCTGCAGATCAGCCCCGAACTTCTGCCGCGCGCCTTCGCCAACCAGGAGTTTCGCCGCGCGACCCTCGAGGTGCGGGTCAGCGGCCCGCAGGACCCCGAACACTACTTCCAGCGGCGCACCGTCTTCCTGCACTCGGCTTACGATCTTTACTGGGGAAAGAGCTTCAGCAACGCGCAGTTCATCGCCCGCTGGGTGACGCCGCACGATCCCGCGGTACTGCGCCTGGTGGCCCAGGCGCGGCGTTATATCCGCAACGGCCGGATGCCGGGGTATGGCGGCGGCGAGAAAATGGACGTTGCTCCCCAGGTGCGGGCCCAAGCCCTGGCCATTTTCCAGGCTCTGAAACGGTCTGGGATCAGCTATGTCACCAGCATCTACACCTTTGGGAACTTCACGGGCGACGCGCAGCGCATCCGCCTGCCACAGGAGACGCTGACCCTGGACACCGCCAACTGCGTTGATGTCTCCGTTGCCTTCGCTTCGGCGATCGAGAACCTGGGAATGGATCCGGCGGTCGTGATCGTTCCTGGACATGCCTTTGCCGGCGTGCGCCTGGGGCCGGAGTCGCCGCAGTGGATGTACCTGGATCTCACGGTTCTGCCCCGGGGAACTTTTCAGCGGGCGTTGCAGCGAGCCCAGTACTGGCTGAAGAAGACACCGCCCAACCGGGTGCTGACGGTGGATGTGGCGGCGGCGCGTGCCCTGCGCATTTATCCCATTCCTTCCCCGGAGCGGCAGGCTACGTTGCGGCGGAACCTGCTGGAAAATGACAAGCAGGAGTCAACTACTCTGCTGGTCTGTAGTGGTTCCAGATTCTCCACGTTCATCGTTCGGGGGACTTACGAGGCGCAACCTCCAGCAGAAGAGAACTGTCAGAACAGCGAAACAACCTACTTGGATGCCTATGTAGATAATCTTGCTCGATAAAGAGTACAAACCGTAAAGCGAGACACACAGCGCTAGAAACGCAAGGAGAAAATAAAACAGGGCGGTGGTTCGTCGTACGATATCGTGTGTTTCTCTGCCTTTCATCCTGTAGCGGATCGCAGGTAACCATAGTAGGCACAGTTCCAGTTGCTTGGCTTCCTCAAACGCAGCCATCAGGAGTCTGTGATACACAAACAAATCAAGCAATGCTAACGAGAAGATACCTATCGCAACCGCGGCTCCAAGAAGCCAGATGAACACATCCTTTTCAGGAAGACTGCTTCTGAGGAGGAAACCAATACCAGCAAACATTCCCAGTAGCCAAGTTGACGCTAAAGCGCGGTAAGCACTCTGAAGGTTGTTAAAGTGTCGTTCCTCTTCGCCACATTCCAGCACCATTTTCCATACCATGTCGAACCTAGTAGGGTCGACAGTATTTAGCAGTACTTCCATGCGTAGAATGGTCTTTGCATCGGGTTGGTTTGCAGTGCTTCGCGATTCCGGTTTGCACACGTTCCCCTCCTGCGCGAGCCGGAACCCGTATGCAATTCCGGCATCTGGGAATCCTTTCCTAGACGAGTTGCATGCCAAGATCATCCGAGGCGGTGGTCGCCGGAGGGCGTTTGGAGAGTGCCCACCATTCAAGGGGATCCCGCATCTGGACTTGACGAACGCCTCCTGGGAACCGGAGGAGTAGTTTGTAATACTGTTCCTCTTGCTCCTTGGTTTTCTGTGTGTCCTCTCCGGCATTCGGGCTCCAGCGGTGGAGGAAGTACACGGTGTGCACATTCGCCTGAAGTAGTTCCTTTGCGCAGCCAAAGCACGGTCGGAGAGTCGTGTAAATCGTGCTACCTTCGACGGGTATTCCAAACCTTGCAGCAGCAAGGAGAGCGTTTTGTTCTGCGTGTACACAGATGCACAGGTCATATCCAGTGCCTGACGGATATCTATGTGCCCTGTTATCACAGCGGTAACAGCCACGCTCCAAGCAGTTCGGCATATTTTCCGGCGTGCCGTTATATCCGGTTGAGATTATGCGGTTATTCAGCACGATAATTGCGCCGACCCGGTTTCCCCTGCAATTGGCCCTATTTCGGACGGCCATGGCGATTCCCATGAAGTACTTACGACGGTCCGCTCGCGCATCTACGGCTACACGAGGCTCGGCGCGGTCGTTTCGGTCCACGTTTGCTTCGGTGTGTGGTGCGGACCTAGTCGTTCTCTTGTGATTTGTGGCGTTGGTTCTCTTTTTGGCTACCAACTTGAGAGGGGTCGACATAAGCTGCCTCCTTCGCCGGACGAGCGCACACGAGAGTGAGTGCCATAATCCTGAACGACCGTTGAACGTTAAGGACCGAACTGTCCTAACTTTAGGACGTTCTACAACAAATGGTTGTGACAAATGTCACGGCCTGGCGTGACCGCATTTCAAAGTGGGAACGAATGTCAAACAAAGGTATCCCCGGAATCCTACTGTGGTGCTTGTGCAGGCAGGCCGGTGATGCGAATCCCTGTGGCGTGGGCCTTGTAGCGGATGTTGATGCCGATAAGCAGGGCCGTAATCTGCTCCAGCACGCGCGAATTGTCCAGCTTCCCGCCGTCCACGGCGCGAACCCCGGGAATTTTTTCCGCCAGTTCGGCGGCCAGCTGGCGGGCGCGCTTATCGTCGCTGCAGACGATGACGTCGGACTCGATGGGCGCATCGCCGTTGGAGGCGTCGGCGGAAATGTTGTGAAAGGCAGCCGCCACGGCGACACTGTCGGGCACCAGTTCGGCGGCCTGCTCGGCGCATGAGCCTTGCCACACGCCCAAGGTGCGAGTGGGACGCCCGCCCACGGCGGTCGCCAGGGCCACGGTGGCGTCAATCAGCACCGAGCCCGGCCGGAAATGCTTTTCCAGCTTCTTGAGCAGCGCGGCGTGGCCTTCGAAGGGAACTGTGACCACGAGCAGATCGGTGGCTTCGCAAGCAGCGGCATTCTCCATGCCTTCTATTCGCGCGCCGGCGCCCACGCGAGCAGCAATTTCGGCGGCCGTCTTCTGGGCGCGCGCCCCGTCCCGCGATCCGATAATGACGGATTCGCCCGCGCGCGTCCAGCGCAGCGCCAGCCCGATTCCCGCCGGGCCCGTGCCTCCCAGCACCGCGATTTTGTGGCTCATGCGGAGGCCACCTGCGCCGGCTGGGAGGCGTGGGCGCTGGGTGCCGATTGGGGTGTAATTTTGGTGTAGGTGGTGTTGCGCTCCGCCGGGACCCGGCCAAACTGTCGGATCAATTCCTGAAATTCCTGCGGGCTGGTGTATTGGCCGGCGGTGGCGCCGGCTTCGCGCGAGATGTTTTCTTCCATTAATGTTCCGCCGTAATCATTGGCCCCGGCCTGCAGGCAGAGCTGCGACAAGCCGCGATTCAACTTCACCCAGGAAACCTGCACGTTGTTGATGGCTCCCGCCAGAAGCAGGCGCGCCAGGGCGTGAATCTTTAGATGTTCCGCCAGGCTGGGGCCCGGGCGGGCAATCCCCTGCTGGTAGAGCAGTGTGTTGTAGTGCACGAAGCCCAGCGGCACGAACTCGGTGAAGCCGCCGGTCTCGCCCTGTATCTGGCGGAAGAGAAGCAACTGGTTGACCCAGTGCTCCGGCGTTTCCACGTGGCCGTACATCAGTGTGGAGGTGCTGCGGATGCCGCAGCGGTGCGCCGTGGTAATCACCTCGCGCCACTGCCGGGTGGAGAGCTTGTTGCGGGAGAGGACGAAGCGCACGTCATCGTCCAGGATTTCCGCCGCCGTGCCCGGCAGCGTATCCAGGCCGGAATCGCGCAGCATGGAGAGATAATCGGCGAGAGTCATGCCGGTCAGTTCCACGCCGTGAACGATCTCCATGGGAGAAAATGCGTGAATGTGCATGCCGGGTACGGCGCGCTTAACGGCCAGCAGGATGTCGCGGTAATAGAACGGAGGCAGGCCGTGCGGCAGTCCGCCCTGAATGCAGACCTCGGTGGCGCCCAGCTTCCAGGCTTCGGCGGCTTTAGCGGCCACCTGGTCGAGGCTGAGGAAGTAAGCATCCGACTCGCGCGGCCCGCGGCTGAAGGCGCAAAACTTGCAGCCCACGAAGCAGACGTTGGTGAAGTTGATATTGCGGTTCACTACGTAGGTGACCACGTCGCCCACCAGCGCGCGCCGCAGCTCGTCGGCCGCCAGCAGCAGACCCAGCAGGTCGTCGCCGTCAGCATGGGCAAGCAGCAGGCACTGTTCCCGGCTGAGCACCTCACCGTCGCCTGCCGCGAGCACGCTCCCCAGAGCTTGGCGGACGGCAGGCGAGAGCCGCGGCGCTACTTGCGGCCATTCCTGTTGGTGAAAGTGCTCCAGCTCGAATATGGTCAGACTTCGCGGCATCTTTCTCCCCTCACCGGAACAGGTCGCGAGAAGCCGGGCGGACCAGTTGCCTTGCCCGCCCCTCTCCCGGCAAAAAACGGAACCCTCGAATGATACACGCGGGCGTATCTGCCAGCTTGCCGCAGACCAGGCCGGCAGCGCAAGCCAGCTCGTCGGCCACCGCCTCTACGCTGGCGTGCAGCCCGTAGCCGCAGCGATCATGTTGCCCGCGGTAATCGTGCAGAGGAAGCAGACCGGCGACGCCGATGGCCACTTCGCACAATCCTTCGCGCCAGGGCCGGCCGAAGCTGTCGCTGATGATGACTGCAAGCGAGACCTTCAGGCGGTCCTGCAGGCGGCGGCGCAGTTCGGCGGCGGAGCGATCGGGATCCTTGGGCAGCAGGACAGCGCTCTCGCCGCCGTCCACGTTGGAGAGATCCACGCCACTGTTGGCGCATACTAACCCGCACTCGGTCTGCGTGATGAGAATCCCGTTCTCCTGGCGCACAATGCGTTCGCTCTCGTGCAGCGCCAGTTCGACTACGCGCGCATCCAGCTTGTAGCGCGCCGCCCATTCTGACGCCTGACGCGAGGGCTGCACGCTATCCAGGCGCACCATCCGCCCTTCTGCCTTGGAAATGATCTTATGCTTGACCACCAGAACGTCGCCTTCGGCCAGTCCGAGTCCGACCTGGGTCAGCGCCTCCAGCAGCAGCGCGCAGACGTCATCGCCGGCGCCAACTTCGCCTATGCCGCGAACCGGCAGGACGCGGATCTCATTGCTGGTTTCAGTCATGCGCGGCCAGCGCCTGCCTGCGCAAAAACTGCTGCGCGCGGGTGTTGCCCTCGGCGGCCAGGAGTTGCGCCAGGTCGGCGGGATTGTCCACGTCCAGGCCGATGCGCGGCAGTTGCAGCACGAGGCAAGGCTTGCCGGTGGCCTGGGCGGCGCGCAAGTGCGGCGGAAAACTGTCGTTGCCGAAGCGCAGAGGAAACAGATCGGCGGGGCGGCGCAACACGGCGTTGCTGCCGCGACCATCCCAGCCCGGCACCAGCACCGAGCCTTCGGCGGGAGCCGCGGCCAGCACCTGCTCGATATCTTCCGGCTGAATCAAAGGAATGTCGCCGGGAATCACCAGAGTGCTGTCTTCGCCGTTGGCGAGGCAATGCTTAGTGGCGTGGGCGATGGCATCGCTTTCCCCCAGATTGGCGGGATCGGGAATGAGGGCGAATCCATAGCGCTGCGCCAGGGCCGTGGCCACTGGATCGCTGGTCACCACTCCCACACGCGTGTGATGGTTCACCGCCGCCAGTGCTTCCAGCACATCCTGCAGCATGGCTTCAGCCAGGGCTCGCCGCTCGGACGGGCTCAGCACGGAGGACAGCCGCTCCTTGGCATTCTCGAGATTTTTCACCGGGACCAGAATCATGGGCTCACCCGGCGCGCGCGGCGGAGCGCCTGACCAGTTCGAGTACCGTGGCGGCCAGCGCAGCCTTGTCGTCCGCCGTCTTCATAATGGTTTTGGCGCAGTGCACCTGCAGGCCAGAGTGGCGCAGCGCCTTCGCCGCTTCGGCATCGCGCTCGTCCACGATCAGCAGGTCCAGGAAATCGTTGTAAGCCTGGGCGACGCCCGCAATCGAGATGGGCAAGCCTTGCGAGGCCATGAGCGCGCCTGCCGGCCCGGACACGGCCTCGCCGCCCACGATGGGGCTGATGGCGGCCCGCGGCGCGGGCGTTTCCTGGAGTGCCTGGCGGATGCCCGGAACGGCCAGGATGGGGCCGATGCTGGTAATGGGATTACTGGGCGCGAGCACCACCGCTTCGGCGTGGCTGATCGCTTCCAGAACGCCCGGCGCGGGGCTGGCCTGCTCAGCGCCTACGAAGCGCACGCCGCGCACTTCCGGCTGGTAGCGCTCGCGAACAAAGTATTCCTGGAAACTGAGCTCGCCGTCGGGTGTCGTGACCCGAGTTTCCACCCGGTGATCGCTCATAGGCAGAATGTGCGAGTCCACGCCCAGCGCCGCAGCAATCTCGGCGGTGGCTTGCGTCAGGGTACGGCCGGAAGCGAGCAGGCGGGTGCGAGTCAGGTGGGTGGCCAGATCGCGGTCGCCAATGCGGAACCAGGCGGGAGCTCCCATGCGGCGCATCGCCTCCAGGCATTCGAAGCTGTCATCGTCCACGCCCCAGCCGCGATCCTTGCTCAACATGCCGGCCAGCACGTAAAGGATGGAATCCAGATCGGGGGAAACGTGCAGCCCCCACCACATCAGGTCATCGCCGGTGTTGACGATGAGGGTGAGTTTGCGTGCGGGCAGCAGTTGCTTGAGCGCGTCCACAAACTTGGCGCCGCCGGTGCCGCCGGTGAGCACGACGATCATGCAGCCCTCCGCGCATAGCCGTCGCCATCGGCTACAGTGGTGAGCCTTTCGCGGAGCAGCGCAGAGCCGGCCGCCATGGCTGCGGGAATGAATTCGGGATACACCGGCAGGCGCTGCCGCAGCTCATATCCTTTGGCCTGGGTGTGCTCGGCCAAATCGTGCAGATGAGGCCAGGGTGCTTCGGGATTGATGAAGTCTGGTGTGAGCGGCGAAACCCCGCCCCAGTCGTTAATGCCGGCGTCGAGCAGGGAATCGTAATCGGGTGCCGTGAGGTTGGGAGGGGCCTGAATGTTCATGTTGCCCAGCAGCAGTCGCGCCACCGCCAGCGTGCGCAGCATCTCCCCGTGGCTGGGCTCGGGCCAATTGTTCATGGGAATGCCGGGCTTTACCCGGAAATTCTGAACGATTACTTCCTGAATGTGGCCGTAACGGTTATGCAGTTCGCGGATGGCGAGCAGCGTGTCAACCCGGTCCTGCAGAGTTTCTCCAATGCCGATCAGCAGGCCGGTGGTGAAGGGAATTCCCATCTTGCCCGCGTCTTTCAGAACCTGCAGGCGGCGGGCGGGAACTTTGTCGGGTGCGTTGTCGTGGGCAGCGCCGGGACGGAGCAGGGCATCGCTGGTGCTCTCCAGCATCAGCCCCAGGCTGGGCGAGTACGCCGCCAGGCGCTTGAGCCATTGCGTGCTCATCAGCCCGGGGTTGGGGTGCGGCAGGAGGCGGGTTTCGCGCAGCACAAGCTCGCACATGGCCTCCAGATATTGCAGGGTGGAGCTGTAGCCCAGTTCACGGAGCCGCTGGCGCATCTCGGGAAAGAGCAGTTCCGGCTTGTCGCCCAGGCTGAACAGCGCTTCGGTGCAGCCCAGTCGCTCGCCTGCCTGGGCCACTGCCAGCACTTCTTTCGGAGACATGGTGTGGGCGCCAGGCTGGCCGGGATCGCGGCGGAAGGTGCAGTAGCCGCAGTAGTCGCGACAGAGCGTCGTCAGAGGAATAAATACTTTGCGGGAATAGGTTATGCTGTGCGGCTTAAAGCGCTGCTTGATGGCAACCGCGGCCTGCAATAGCTCGGGGAGGACATCCTCCGCGCGCAGAAGGGCGATGGCCATTTCGCGCGAAACCGGCAGGCCGGCACGCACCTCAGCCAGATAGGAACGCAGGGACGTTTTGGGCGCGGCTGGTTCGGCGAGGGCTTTCATGGTCGTGCTGCAGGACAGGATCCTCTGTCGCAGCAAATCTAAAGATTCTATTACAGGCGGCGACTTCGGCCACAGTGGACGGTCAACGGTCTACGGTCAGTGGCCAAGAGGGTTGACTGATAGCTGACAGTTGACAGCTACTGCTTCTCCGCTCCGCCCACCGCCACCACCGGCAGCACAACATGCGACGGATACTGCGGCGAGCGGTACACGCGTTGCGTGGCCTCCTGGTAGTCGGCATCGGTGGCCTGGAAGATGTTGGGCACGAACTTTTGTGGGTTGCGGTCAATGATGGGGAACCATGTGCTCTGCACCTGCACCATGATCTTGTGCCCCTTCAGGAACTTGTGGTCGTTAATGTGCAGGTCAATCTTGTATTCGGTGACCTGGTTGGGGACGATGGGCTCCGGCTTCTCAAAGCTGTTGCGGAAGCGCCCGCGGAAGACTTCATCGGAAATCATCAACTGATAGCCGCCCAGCGTAGGATCGGGCAGGTAATTTTCCGGATAAACATCAATCAGCTTGACCACCCAGTCGCTGTCGGTACCAGTAGTAGAGGCAAAAAGGTCGGCCACGATGTCGCCGGCCACGGTCAGATCCTGGGTCAGGGTTTCAGTTTCCCAGGTGGCGACGTCAGGCCGCGACTGCGCGAAGCGCTGGTCCTGGAGCAGCCAGGTCGGCCAGCCCGGGCCGGGATAGGTGGGCGAAATTGGCCGGTGGCGATAAGGAACCGGATGAGCGGGATCGGAGAGGTAGCTGTCGAAGGGCTCGGTCGCAGACTTGGCCGGCGGATTGAATGACAGCTTGCCGCCTTCGCGGAAATACAACTTGC
>JBLMXE010000413.1:0-4778 GCA_050257615.1 Chlamydiota bacterium
CCAGTCATAAAACCTCACGCGCTGGCGGGCGCGGGCAAAGCGCTGCCAGTCAGCGACAGGAAAATTTCTTCCAGAGTCAATTCAACTTCCCTGAGCTCAAGCAAGCCATAGCCGCCTTCGACCAGGGTTCGGGCGATAACCTCGCGGGTGTCCAGATCTTTGCTCTCCACGCGCAAGCGGGCGATGCCGTCGTTTTCGCTGACGAGTTCGGCCTTGCCTACGCCCGGCAGTTGAGCAATGAGGGCCTGGGCAGCTGCGCCTGCGCCGCGCAACTCGATCATCAGGGTGTCAGTTTGCTTGACGCGGCGGGTCAGATTCTCGGGTGAATCCACCGCCACCAGCTTGCCGCGGTTGATGATGATCACGCGGTCGCAAGTATTGGCGGCTTCCGAGAGAATGTGCGTGCTCAGGATCACGGTGTGATCGCCGGCCAGGCTGCGGATAAGCTGGCGCGTCTCCAGAATCTGGCGCGGGTCGAGGCCGGCGGTGGGCTCGTCGAAGATGAGCAGGCGCGGGTTGTGCAGGATGGCCTGGGCGATGCCAACGCGCTGGCGGTAGCCCTTGGAGAGGCGGCCGATCACGCGCCCGGCAACGTCGCGGAGGGCACAGCGGTCGAGGGCGCGCTCCATCGCCGGCTTGCGCTCGCCCGCCGGCACCTGGCGCAAGCGGGCCACGAAGCCCAGGTAGTCGCGCACTGTCAGTTCGGGATAGAGCGGAGGCAATTCTGGCAGGTAGCCGATTTTGCGCTTGGCGGCCAGGGGATTGCGGCGCAGGCCTACGCCCTCAATGCGCACTTCCCCGGCGGTAGGCGGAAGGTAGCCGGTGATCATGCGCATGGTGGTGGTTTTGCCGGCGCCGTTGGGGCCGAGAAAGCCCAGGATTTCCCCGGAGCGGGTCTGAAAGCTGATGTCGTCCACGGCGGTAAGCGGTCCGTAGCGGCGGGTCAGGTGTTCCACTTCCAGCATGGCATCCACAATGGCTGAGCAGCGCCCGGCCCAGCGGCCACAAAGGCGTCTCAGCAGAAGAAGAATTGTTTATATCTATACCACAAGCGTACGGACGGCACGCAAGCCGTCCTCCTATATCGTGCCACGATGTGTTCCCGGATGGCAACCCTGAGAAGACGCCCGCGCCACAAAAAGCAAAAACAAAATCCACCACAGAGACACGGAGAATAGCCAGGATTTCAAGATTTCAAGGTTTCAAGGTTTCTAGATTTTCACAGGTTTCAGGGTTTCAAAGTTTCAAGGTTTCGCAGGTTTCAGGGGCTAAAGCCCGGGTTCAGGCTGAAGATCATCGTGGGGCTGAAGCCCCACGTTTCCACCGAGGCGCAGCGGTGCGGTGGGCGCTTGCGCAAGAAGGCAGGCTAAGGCATGATCATGAGAGCAGCCTGCGCACGGGCGAACTTCACAACAGGAAGAGATCAAAGTGAGAGAAGCGGTTTCTGGCGGTCCCCTGCCCACCCAGCAGTCATTGCAGAGCGCCTACGAGGCATTGCAAGGGAGAAGCCTCAAACTGAACCTGACGCGAGGCAAGCCTTCACCGGCACAACTGGAGTTCAGCGCCGAACTCATGTCGCTTCCGGGGGCGGCGGGATGGCGGACGGAAGAGGCGACCGACTGCCGCAATTACGGCGGATTGCAGGGCCTGGCCGAAGCGCGCCGGCTGTTTTCCGGGATCATGGGTGCGCCGGCGGAGCAGGTGGTGGTGGCGAATAATTCGAGCCTCGCCCTGATGCACGATACCGTGGTGTATTCGCTGCTCAAGGGCACATGCGACAGCGCCATACCCTGGTCTCGGCAGGGCGATATCGCATTCCTGTGTCCGGTGCCGGGCTACGACCGGCACTTCAGAATCTGCGCCGACTATGGCATCCGCATGATTCCGGTGGCGCTGCGGGAAGACGGGCCGGACATGGACGAGGTGGAACGACTGGTGGCGCAGGACGCCTCGATCAAGGCGATGTGGTGCGTTCCCAAATACAGCAACCCGACGGGCGCAGTCTATTCGGATGTGGTTATTGAGCGCTTGGCGGCGATGAAGACGGCGGCGCCCGATTTCCGGCTCTACTGGGACAACGCCTACGCCGTGCACCACCTGACACCGGAGCGCATCGAGATCGCCAACATTCTTGAGCTGTGCGCACGCCACGGGCACCCGAACCGCCCGCTGGTGTTTGCCTCTACCTCCAAGATCACACTGGCAGGGGCAGGCCTGGCGCTGTTCGCCGGATCGAAGGAGAACGTGAAGTGGCTGCTGGCGCGGTTAACGCCCCGGACGATCGGCCCTGACAAAGTCAACCAGCTTCGCCATGTTTTATTCCTGAAAGACGAAGCCGGGATTGCGTATCTTATGGACAAGCACCGGGTCTTGTTGGCGCCCAAGTTCCAGACTGTGCTGGATGTTTTCGAGAGGCAGCTTGCGCTGCTGCCGGAGGTAAGCTGGACTCGGCCCAAGGGCGGCTACTTCATCAGCCTGGACGTACCCAGGGGCTGCGCCCGGCGCGTGGTAACGCTGGCCAAAGAAGCGGGCATCGAGCTCACGCCCGCCGGCGCAACCCATCCCCAGGGGAAGGATCCCGAGGACCGAACCATCCGCATTGCCCCGACCTATCCGGAACTGCCGGAGGTGGCACAGGCAGCCGAGGGGGTGGCGCTGTGCGTGCTGCTGGCGGCGGGAAAAAATTCCTCTCAGTTTTCAGGAGCGTACAGCCAGACAACGGCTGAAGGAGCTTCGGGTCTGCGGCCGTGAATGGGGCCACCCAGCAGCAAGCTGAAGGGTGAGGTGTCCAGTATTTGGACTTCCTCTCCAGAAAAGGGATGGCGGACAGAGCGCATCCTGGGAATAAGCAGTAATTCCACCATTATCAATAGTTGCACAGCTCCCAAAATGGCAAGTGAATTGCGGTAACAAGGGATGGTTACCGCTGTGTCTGCCGCCGGGCGAGGCGGGCACTTATGATGTATCTGTGCGGCGCGCGGGGTATTGGGCAGGCAGCGAGGGAGCGTTTATCTAATGGGCGAAGCCATCCTGGAAGGATTAGTGGTAGCGAACGACCTGGAAGTAGTCAATGTCTTTTCGCGTTCGCTGAGGGACATAGGGCTGAAGGTGGAAGCCCACCCCAATCCGGAGTCGGCGGTGTCAGCCCTGTCGCACAAGAAATTCGATGTGGTTATTGTGGACTGCGCCGGGGAAGGCAAGAGCGCGGAGGTTCTGAAGACGGTACGCTGGCTGCCCTCCAATAACAAAGCAGTGGTGGTGGCGATAGCGTCGGGAGGAGCGAGCATGCGGGAGGCCTTTGCCGGGGGAGCGGATTTTGTCCTGTCCAAACCGGTACAGCAGGAACAGGCCACGCGGACGCTATGGGCGGGCTACGGCTCGATGCTGAGGGAGCGGCGGCGGTACTTCCGGCAGCGGCTGGATGTGGCGGCGGAGGTGCACCTGGAGTCGGGAGAAAAAAGGCCGGCACGTACGCTAAACCTGAGTGAATCGGGTCTGGCCATCAGCGCGAATCTGAAGATGAAGGCGGGGCAGAAGATCTGGTTTTCCTTTACCCTGCCGGAGACCAACCTGCTGATCAGCGGCTCCGGGCAAATCGTGTGGACGGATACGCGCGGGCAGGCGGGAGTGCATTTTGACGAAGTCAAGCCAGAGGCGCTCGAGGAACTTAAGAACTGGCTGGCGCTGAAGTTTTTGGATCAGGTGGCGAGCAGCGCGGAAGGGAACTTCGTAAGCCGGCCCGCGATCAAGAGCTGAAGCTCTACGTCACTGCTTGTTGATTCCTACACAGTCAAGCTTGTGCGCAGCGCCTGAAGGCGCATCTCTTCAGCAGCTCGATGAGCACGGCTGAAGCCATGCCCTGACACAAAGCTTGCCTGCCTATTTCCCTTTCCAGAAGGCTAGGACGACTCCGGCCAAGGATACGACCCACAAACGCATGAGTTAAAGGTTGTCAGCTGCCGAGGGCGCCAAAGCTGGCGGGCACGCCGGCGATGCGAAGCAGCAGAGCGTCGAGAACGCGGTCGGGGAGGATTTGCGGCAATGCGCCGAGAAGGCGAGCGTGCTTCCCCACGCGGTAGCGTGTGCGGGGGCGGCGGGCGGTGAGCGCATGATGGACGGCCTGCGCTACCACCTCGGGCGGGCTGCCATTCATTTCGCGCGCGTAGGCGCGGCCGGCAAAGTTTTTCAGCATTTGCCCATACTGCGCGGCGCCGGCAGCGGGCAGATTGCCGACCAGCGCCTCCACATTCCCCAGGGTCTTCCCTACTGCCGGCGTTTTGATGGCGCCCGGTTCTACCACGGAGACACGGATACCGAAGGGATGCAGCTCCAGGCGCAGCGTGTCGCTAAACATACCGAAGGCGCTCTTGCTGGCGTTGATGAGGCTGCCGAAGGGAATGGCAATGTGCGCGCCCACGGAACTGATATTCACGATTCGGCCGCGGGCGTGGCGGAGCAGAGGGAGGAATGCCTGGGCAACGGCGAGCTGGCCGAACACGTTGATGTCGAATATCTCCTGCAGGTCGGCGGACGAAACATATTCCACGGGGCGGACCATACCAACGCCTGCGACATTTACCAGGCCGTCCAGTTGCTGCAGTTGAGACGAAACCTGTTCCGCCGCTGCGATGATGGTGGGGCGATCGGTAACGTCCATGATTACCGGCGTGAGATTGGCGCCGAAATGAGAGCGCAGGCTGTCGCCGTCTTGCGATTTGCGAACGGTGGCAAAGACCCGCCATCCGGACTGTATCATTCGGGAAACACAGGCGCGACCG
>JBLMXE010000414.1:0-9556 GCA_050257615.1 Chlamydiota bacterium
GTGGAATACACATCGCCCGACCACAAGAACGAGGCGTAACGCTGCATGCCGGCGTAGCCGTTGCGGTGCAGCGCATAGGGACGCTGGTTAGGGCGGTCGAGTTGCGGCCCCTCCCAATACATGCGGTTGCGCGCCAGCCGGGAAGGAATGTCGAGCGGGTCGCCTTCATCGGGCCACCATCCGTCCACGCCCATGGCGAAATCCTGGCGGTGGGCGTCCCAGTAGCAGCTGGCTTCCTGCTCATCGAAGCGGGAAAGGTGGCAGGGATCGCGCACGGCGCCGCGCAGCCGGTCGGCCAAGATCACGGCATGAAGCACGGCGCGAAAATTTTCCCGGTGCAACTCGGCCAGCATTTCCGCGGGATCGGGGAAAACGCGCGAGTTCCAGGCAAAAGAACCGTTAGCCGTATTCCAGCCGGAAGGACAGAATCCGGTGCCAAGATAAATGAGGGCGTCGCAGGGCAGTTTCTTTTCGCGGAAAGTTCTGGCCTCATCCAGTACTTCTTCGCGGCTGGCCAGGGTGCGGTGCGACTGCTGGTAGCCCAGGCTCCACAGCGGAGGCAATTCGGCGTGTCCGGTCAGGCGCGCGTATTCCGCCACAATGGTGGCGGGATCGGTGGAAGCGACAAAAAACAGGTCGAGAGGCAGGGCCTGGTTCGGACTGGCGGGCAGGAATTTGCACTCCGGTCCGGTCAAATCGAAAGTGCCGAAGGGCTGGTGAAAAAACATGGCCCAACCCGCTGTCCCAATGATCCAGGGAATGGGCACGCGGGCGCCGTGTGTATCGAGTTCATACCCGCCCTGGCCATTGATCATGCGGTCCACCGAGCCGCGGCGATCAAACTGCGGACCACCCTCGCCCAAACCGAAAAGGGGCGAGTCGCCAGTTTCAAAAGTGACAACGCCGGTGTGTGGATCAACGTTTAGGCGCTGAATGGGTTTGCCTTTTCCGTCGGCGATGCGAAATAAGAAAGGCTCAGCGTCTGCGCGCACCTGCAGGTTTGCCGCTGTTATGGTTTGCGACCGCCACTGGCCACGAAGGACGGCCAGCGGTTTTCCCCAGTCTGTTTTGACCAGAGATCCGTCAGCCGGCACGGCGCCGGCCTGGCCATGAGCGAGGGGAACAATGCTGAGGCGAACAGTATGCGGGCTAATCAAGAAGACGCGAATCTCGCAGCTCTCCGCGGCAGTGGCGGTGGCGGTTTTCGCAAGGGCGCGTTCTGGATGCAGCGCCAGCGTTCCTGCGACCCCGACCATCTGCTTCAAAACCTGGCGACGACTCCAACCATTGTTGGCCATGTTTTTTCAGTGGGAGTCGCGGGCGACTTTGGCGCCGCTGTGGCCAACCAGAAAATCCAGATCGGCTCCCTGATGCGCCTGCTGCACATGCTGCACGTAGAGCCGCTCCCAGCCGCGCTCAGGAAGCGAGGGAGGAGTCCACTTCGCGCGGCGGGCAGCGAGGGTGGCGTCATCCACCTCCAACTGCAGCAGGCGCTTGGGCGCATCCAGAGTAATCATGTCGCCGGTCTGGACCAGGGCAAGAGGCCCGCCGGCGGCGGCTTCGGGGCAGGCGTGCAGCACCACGGTGCCATAGGCGGTGCCGCTCATGCGGGCATCGGAAATGCGCACCATGTCGGTCACGCCTTTTCGCAGCAGCTTGGGGGGCAGGGGCATGTTGCCTACCTCCGCCATGCCGGGATAGCCGCGCGGCCCGCAGTTCTTCAGCACCAGGACGGAGTTTTCGTCAACCTCGAGCGCTTCATCATTAATACGGGCGTAGAAATCTTCGATGGACTCGAACACCACCGCCGGCCCGCGGTGTTGGAGCAGGCGAGGGCTGGCGGCGGAGAGCTTGATGACGGCGCCATCGGGTGCCAGGCTGCCGCGCAGAACCGCGATGCCGGCATTCTCCTTGAAGGGCTGCTGGAAGGGATGAATCACGCCGCGGTTCCAGCAGGGGGCGTCTTTCACGTTGGTCCACATGGACTCGCCGTTCGCGGTCAGAGCATCGCGATGGAGCACGGCTCCCTCGCCCAACTCGCGGAGTACGGCGGGCAATCCGCCGGCATAGAAGAAGTCCTCCATCAGATGAGTGCCGGAAGGCTGAATGTTGACCAGGCAGGGCATGCCGTTGC
Source organism: Chlamydiota bacterium (assembly GCA_050257615.1). GTDB lineage: Bacteria > Acidobacteriota > Terriglobia > Terriglobales > Acidobacteriaceae > JAICWP01. The sequence continues at coordinate 2,135 of JBLMXE010000414.1, forward strand.
CCAGGTGATCGAAATCATCCAGGCACAGGGGCACGCCCACGCGACCGGCCAGAGCGAGCAGGTGGATAACCGCATTGGTAGAGCCGCCGATGGCGGCATTGGCGCGAATGGCGTTCTCGAAGGCCTGGCGCGTCAGGATTTGCGACATGCGCAGGTCGTCTTTCACCATCTGCACGATGCGGCGGCCGCTCATCTGTGCCAGAGTGTTGCGGCGCGAGTCCACCGCGGGAATGGCCGCGTTTCCCGGCAGGCTCATGCCCAGTGCCTCCACCATGCTGGCCATGGTGGACGCTGTGCCCATGGTCATGCAGTGCCCGCGGGAGCGGTGCATGCAGCCTTCGGCGGCGAAGAACTCCTCTTGGCTCATCTTGCCGGAGCGCACCTGTTCCGACATCTGCCAGATGCTGGTCCCGGAACCGAGGTCGCAGCCGCGAAATTTGCCTGAGAGCATGGGTCCGCCGGAGATGCCGATGGTGGGCAGGTCGCAGGAGGCAGCGCCCATCAGCAGCGAGGGCGTGGTCTTGTCGCAGCCCATGAGCAGGACGACGCCATCCATGGGGTTGCCGCGAATGGATTCTTCCACGTCCATGCTGGCCAGGTTGCGAAACAGCATGGCGGTAGGCCGCAACTGGGTTTCGCCCAGCGACATGACAGGAAATTCCAGGGGGAAGCCGCCCGCCTCCCAAACGCCGCGCTTGACGAACTCGGCCAGTTCGCGGAAGTGGCCGTTGCAGGGCGTCAGCTCTGACCAGGTGTTGCAGATGCCGATCACCGGGCGGCCCTCAAACAGGTCGTGCGGCCAGCCCTGGTTTTTCATCCAGCTGCGGTAGATGAAGCCGTCGCGGTCCTGGCGTCCGAACCATTCCTGGCTGCGAAGTTCTTTGAGCGGTGTGCTGTGATCCTTTTTCTGCACGAGTGTAGGGCCCTCCTCCGGAGGAGAAATCATAGCGCAAATTCGGCCAGTAAACGTAATCTCAACGCGGCGCCGACTTGACGGCACTGGTCTATTGCGCCCATGATGGCCCGGTTCGCTTTGCAAACCAATAGCGGAGCTTCTCCCCATGTCTGGCATACTTTCCCGATTCAACCTGAAGACTTTCGCTGTGCTGGCGTTTGTTGCTCTGCTGATTCTCTGCCTGTTGACGCCGGCCTGGGGCTCTCCGCGCGCGGATACCGGCAAAGCCCTGCACATTTATTTCGTGGATGTGGAAGGCGGGCAGGCGACCTTGTTTGTCACCCCAGCGAAGCAGTCGCTGCTGATTGACACCGGCTGGCCTGACAATAACGGCCGGGATGCCGACCGCATCGTGGCCGCCGCCAAGAAAGCGGGTATCAGCAAGATTGACTATGTGCTGATCACGCATTTTCACACCGATCACGTGGGCGGGGTTCCGCAACTGGCCACGCGCATTCCCATCGGCACATTTCTCGACCATGGTCAAAATCGCGAGACCAACGACGCTCCCACGGTGGACGGTTGGAAAGCCTACGAGCATCTGCTGGCCACGGGTAAGTACAAGCACATTACCGGGAAGCCGGGCGACACACTGCCGATCCGGGGAATAAAGGCCGCTGTGATCAGTTCCGACGGAGCGTTGATTGCGCACCCGCTTCCCGGCGCCGGCGCGAGCAATTCTTACTGCAAAGGGGCGGAGCACTTTCCGCCTGACCAGACCGAGAATGCGCGCTCCTTGGGCACGCTCATCACCTTCGGCAAATTGCGCATCCTGGACCTGGGGGATCTGACCAAGGACAAGGAAGAGCAGTTGATGTGTCCGGTCAACAAGCTGGGCAAGGTAGATATCTACATCGTCTCCCACCATGGCTGGTATCAAAGCAGCAGTCCCCAGTTGGTGGACGCGATCGCGCCGCGGGTTTCGATCATGGATAACGGGGCGAAGAAAGGTGGGACGCCCTCCACCTGGGACATTATCAGCAAATCGTCCGGGCTGGAAAATTTGTGGCAACTACATTTTTCCGACGAGGGCGGACCGGCGCACAACGAGCCGGCGGAATATATTGCCAACCTCAATGGTCCCGACGCCGGCCATTATCTGGAGCTGACCGCGTGGCCGGATGGCAGCTTCGCCGTGTACAACGCGCGCACGGGAAAGACGAAACACTATGCCGCAGCGTCATCCGGCCGCCGTTAAACAACTGTCTGTCGTCCCAAGCGAGCGCGACTGAGTGCAAACCAGGAAGCGCGAGTCGAGGGACCTTGCGTTTCGCAAATAGACGAGGCTTCCTGACCTCCGCCCAGAGGAGACAACCCTATGACTATCGCTCGCTTTCTTACGCTGATTGCTATTCTCCTGGTTCCCTGGATGACCGCTTTAACAGCGAATTCCAAGTCCGCGCCGGGTCTTTTGCTGGTCGCCAACAAGGGTGAACACACGCTTGGCATCGTTGATCCGGAAGCGGGACGCCAGATCGCCGTCATCCCCGAAGGAGGAGTGACCGGGCACGAGGTGGTCGCTTCGCCGGACGGCAAGCGGGCATTCGTGCCCATCTACGGCGACTCCGGGGTCGGGATGCCGGGCAGCGAGGGAAGCAAAATTGACGTGATTGACATCGCCAGCCGCAAGGTGGTTCACACCATCGAATTCGGCCGCGGCGTTCGGCCGCATTGCGCCGTCTTCGGGCCCAAGGACGGCCTGCTCTATGTGACCACCGAACTCGACAAATCCGTCAGCATCATTGATCCCAATACCCTGAAGATTATCGGCAGTGTGCCAACCGGGCAACCGGAATCGCACATGCTGGCCATCAGCGACGACGGGCGCCGGGGATACACCGCCAATGTGGGGCCGGGAACAGTTTCAGTTCTGGATCTCGCCGCGCGTAAGACAGTAACCGTGATCCCGGTAGCGAAGCATGTGCAGCGGGTTTCGGTTTCACCGGATGGGCGCTGGGTGTTCACGTCCGATACCACGAAGCCGCGCCTGGCGGTAATCAGCGCGAAGACTAATAAGATTGACCGCTGGATCGCCCTTCCCGGCACGGGATACGGCACCGCCTCCACGCCCGATGGAAAGTGGTTGCTGGTCGCGCTGCCGGAGGCGAATGCGGTTGCGGTGATTGATTTGGGCAGCCTGCAGGTAAGTAAAACGATCAGAGTTCCCGCCGCCCCGCAGGAGGTGCTGGTCCGGCCGGGTGGCAAGGCGGCTTACGTCTCCTGCGACCAAAGCCACCAGGTAGCGGCCATCGAGATTGGCGATTGGAGCGTGAAGCTGATCGGCGCCGGAAAAGGAGTGGATGGGCTGGCGTGGGCGAAGTAAATGAGCGCGCGCGGGTGGCTGCGCTCCCTCGCGGGCTCGGGTCACGCAGCAGAATTCTTACTACTGCCGTTATCCCAGGGCTGACGCTCTGGGCTAAAGGCTATACCGCCCTGCGGGCTGGAGTTGGCGAACGGACCCGGGCAAGCGGAATAACAATGCCCGGCAATCGTCGCATTTCAGGGTAGGGCCGCAGTTCGCGTTCCCAGCACTGTGTGACATTCTTTCTGCAGTAGCGTGAACAATTCCTCCATGTGCTCTTCGCGAGTGCGGAAGTTCACCGGGTTAATGCGAAACCAGGTTTTCCCCTTCAGGTCGGTGGTGGAGATCCAGAAGCGCCCGCTCTGCTCCACTCGCTGCGCCACATCGGCGTGGAGTTTCTTCGCCTCCGCTGCGTTCAACTCCGAGCCCTTAAAGCGAATGCAGATGGCGGACATGGGCGGCTTGCTGGCGGGCTCGAAATCAGGACTCTTCTCCGCCAGGGCGTACAGGTGGTTTGCCTGGCGCACGTTGTTATCAATCCAGTCGCCGATCTGGCGCGCGCCGTAGCGCTTGAAGCTCATCCAGACCTTCAGGCTGCGAAACCGCCGCGACTGCTCGAATCCGTGCACGTAGTACTGGTAGCGCTCGTTGGCCTGGTCGAATTCGTCGGTCAGGTAGGAAGGCTTCATGCCGAATGATGCGGTGAGACGGCGCTGATCCTTGACCAGCACGGCGCCGGCGTCGAGGGGAGCGTAGAACCATTTGTGGGGATCAATGGTGATGGAGTCTGCCAGTTCGAGCCCGCGATCGTGCATCGGCCATTCATGCGAAAGCAGCATGCCGCCGCCATAGGCAGCATCCGCGTGCAGCCACATGCCCTCGCGGTCGGCGATGCGGCGGAGTTCAAGGATGTCATCCACGGCGCCAGTGTTGGTAGTTCCGAAAATGCCCACGATGCACATGGGGCGAATGCCGTCTTTCTTGTCGCGGGCGATGGCTGCTTCCAGGGCGTCGAGGCGCACCTGAAAGTCGGCGTCCGTGGGCAGGGCACGAAAGGCGTTTCGCCCCAGGCCGATGGCATCCACGGCCTTATCCACGGAAACGTGGCGCTCTGCCGACCCGTACACCGCCCAGCGCTCCTGGATTCCGTCGTGTTGTGCCTGGTCGCCGGTCACGGCATCGCGCCCCACTTTCAGACCGATGAAGTTGGCCATCATGCCGCCGCTGGTGAGGTTGCCTCCCGCGTTGGCATCGTAGCCGCAGAGGTCGGTGAGCCAGCGCACGACGCGACGCTCCATGGCCACGGCCGAGGGCCCAATGGAGTAGGCGCCGATGTTCTGGTTGAGCGCTGAGCAGATGAAGTCGGCGATGACGCCCACCGGGTTGGGCGAGGGAGTAATCAGCCCCATGTAGCCGGGATGGCCGACGTGCGTGCAGTAGGGAAGCAGCTTGTCTTCAAGTTCCTGCAGGACATTCTGGGAGGAACTCGGCTCCTGCGGCAGCGGCTCGGCAAACAGCTGGTTCACCGTCCGCGGTTCCACATCGGGAAACACACGCTTCTCCTCGATATGAGCGAGGTACTCGGAAAGCATATCCACTACCTGGTGGCCCAAATCGCGAAACTCTTTCGCATCCATCCGCAGTCTCCCCGATGCTCGACAAGTGAGGTTGAAAAAATCCCTTCCAGTTTACTTTATGCTCGGCGGTCGCCGGGCAAGCTCCGAATCTTGCTGCCAAACTGTGTTTGCTGAAAAGTTGACTCCGGCCGGGCGCCGTGCCCCCGCCGAGTTGGCGCTCAGCAAGGGCACGGCTGCCGCGGGAGAAACCCGGGACTACTTAGGCGAAACAGAGGCTGGCGCGGCCGAGGAGCTTTCCACCGCAACGGCGGCAGGCTCGGTGGCGGGCACAATCTTCACCGTCTGCAGAATGGAATCCAGGCGGGACAGCACCTGCTCAGGCTTGACTTCCCGGACCATGCCATCCTTGTTGGCGGTTTTCACGCCCATTTCGATCTCGTAGCAAGTCCCATTCTCGAACGCGACGTAATTCCGCACCGTGGAAGCCTGCCCATGCCCGGCGCTGGAAGTCTCAATCCAGTGGAAGTCCTGTCCCTGAATAGAAACGGTGTCCAGCTTGGCATCCTTGGCCGGGCTGAGCGTCTGCAGGCATCCCTGCTCGTCAAGGTTCTCGTTCAGGCTGAGAGTGAAGTAGCCGCTCTGGAAGTCGGTATCGGGATAGAATCCTTGCGGAATCTCAACCCGCGCCAGGGTGAACTGCCCGTCGTGGCCGTCGGACTTAGGCTTGAGCGAGGAATCGCCGTTGCCCACGGCGCGCGCGCTCAGGAAGGCGTACTGCCAGGGGTAGTGGAAGGAAACGCCGTAGTCGCGGCTCAGGAAGTTGCCTCCCTTGACCGGATCAACCCTCTTCGGCTTTACCGATTCGGGTGATGGCTGCGAGGCTACCGGCACGACCGTGGAAAGCGCCACCGGCTTGACGGTTGCCGTGGAAGAAACAGAAGAGTTCACCGCCTGCCGGCCCGGCTTGCTGGAGCAGGCAACGGTTGCCACCATGGCGGCGAGCGTGCCGAGCAGAATGACTGCGCGGCGATTGCGAAAATTCGGTTTTGCCGAGTTCATGTTTGGTCCCCTCCTTGGGTCCGCAGTGGAGATGGCAAAAGAGCGGCCAGAGGAGATTGCGCTGATTGCAGACGACTTAGGAAATCAGGCGAGGAGCGCAGAGCGTGGACCGCAGGCTACAACGTGGATGGGACCACACGAAACCGTCTGAAGCAGTTTCCCCCGACAAGTGCAGGTCTCACGGAGTGCACGCGAGATTTTTCGGGCCTGAAGGCTCTCGAAATTACGCCTTCTTCTGAAAGGTCCGCGGCGGACTCATATGCCTCTTTTGTGGCACGGGCGCCCTCGCCCGCGAATAGGGTCCACTTCGCTCGCCTGTGTTCGAACTGACACGGCGTGTGGGCCGGCACACGTTCCCATGCAAGGCCGTGCTCCTAAGTCATTCAGTTTCAATAGCATCTGAACGGAAACCGCCTTGCCCCTCCGGTTGGCGCAGGTCAGCAGGAGGGCGGCGAACATGCGGGAAATCACCCGGCGGCAGATCAGGAAAGCGGCGGAAAAGGTTCTCCTCTTTATCGGTTTGATGGCCCTGATGATGGTGCCGGGTTCGTCGCAGACTTTGCCGGCGGGGCCGAAGCGCCTGGTGCTGGTCAGCATTCCTGACCGCAAACTGGCCCTGCTGGAAGACGGCCGGGTAGTGAAGGTTTACCGCGTGGCGGTGGGAGCGGCGTCCAGCCCCAGCCCCAGCGGCGAATTCGAAATCGTCAATCGCATCACCAATCCAACTTATTACCACCCCCACGTAGTGATTCCTGCCAGCGCGGAGAGCCCCATCGGAATGCGCTGGCTGGGGCTAAACCGCAAGAGCTACGGAATTCACGGCACCAACGAGCCGCACTCCATCGGCCGCGCGGCCTCGCACGGGTGCATTCGCATGAGCAATCGCGACATCGCCCAATTCTTCCGGCTGGTGCGTGTGGGCGACCTGGTGGAGATACGCGCCGAACGCGATGCCGAAACGGCGCAAATTTTTGGGAACGAACCGGCGGCGCTGCAGGCTTCGGCCACGGCGCAGGCGGCGGTGGGGCAGTAGAGAAATCAGTGAGGCAGCTATGGAGAACGCAATGATGGGACTGTTCGCGGTGGCGGGAGTGACCTTTTCCGTGGCCATCGCGTTCCTGGTGGAAGAGCTGGTGGTGGGCGGGATGTTCCGCCTGATGTTCGCGCGGGCACACGCGCAATTCGCGGAACAGAGGCGGAAGGAGGAAAACTATGCTGGCGATTAAGTATTTGCTGATGGGACTCGGGATTGCGATGTTCGGATCGGCGGCGGCGATCCTGGGTTATGACCTTTACCTTATGGCCCTGGCACGGCGGGCGGCGGAGCAGCTACAGCCGGGGCAGACCGCTCCGGAAGAGCGGGCGGTGCGCTGGCGGGTGGGGGCGGCGCTGGTGCTGCTGGCGTGGGCGCCCATCCTGGTGGCCATGAGCCTGGTGGTGGTGCCGGCGGGCATGGGCGGAGTGCGCGTGAGCCAGGTTTCGGGGACGCTGGCGGGCACGCTTTACCCCGGAGCGCACGTGGTGCGTCC
>JBLMXE010000415.1:0-2934 GCA_050257615.1 Chlamydiota bacterium
CTGCACCGCGCCGTCACCCGCAAAAAACAGTAGTTGGTAGCTGGTATCTGGTCGTTGGTAGCTCGTGGTAGTTGGTAGCTGGTGAGAGCTCATCGCAAGCAGTAGTTACCAACTACCAACTACCAACTACTAACTTCCGCCTCATCACTAACTACCAGCTACCAGCTACTAACTACCGCTTCCTAGCACAAAGTTGACCGTAATCTCCGTCTCCACCTCCACCGGCTCTCCGTTCAGCCTGTAAGGACGATACCGCCACTGCCTCACCGCCTCAATCGCTGCCGGCGCCAGCATGGGGTGGCCGCTCACCAGTCGCAGGTTCTCGATGCGCCCATCTTTCCCGATGATTGCCTCCAGCATCACAGCCCCCTGGATGCGCGCCTGCCGTGCCAGTGGCGGATAAACCGGCTTGACCTCATGCACCAGAAAACCTTCCGCCACTCCCTGCGAAACGCGCAGCGGGCCTGTATTCGACGGCTTCGGCGCAACGGCCCGCGGCGCCAGGTTAATGATTGCGTTCAGCGGGTTGCCCTCTGAGGGACCTGTGCCTCCCAGCACCCCGGGTCCGCTTGATGAAATTTCGGGCAGCGGCGCTGCGCTCTCTTCGATGCGAGCGATGTGCTTGGGAATCTCCTGCGGTTCGCGCAATTTCTGCCCCATCATGTCGCTTTCACGCACCGGCGCAGCTCGGCGTTGGCTCTCAGCTCGCACGGGCGCCGGCGCTGGCGGGGGCGGACCGGGCGCCACTAGAGTGCTCAGCGACACTTTGGGCAGGGCTTCCGTATAGAGCAACGGCAGCGCCGCCAGCATCGCCACCAGCGCCGTTTGCAGCGCCAGCGAAGCTGCGGTCGCTGCCGGCCGTCTTGTTTTCAGGACGCCGCCCGATTCAATCAAACTGTCTTCGAACATAGGCGGAGGCTCCTTCTCCTCCCGCCCTCATAGACACTGCCGCCCTCCGCCCTGCTCCCACGAAAATCTTCCGCCCCGCGCTACATTTTTGGAACTTTGTGCAGTCTCCCGGTGTCTTCGCTTTGGTAGTTGGTCTGCAGGGTGCTGCATCGCCAACTACCAGCTGCCTTTTGCCCTCGCCAACTCTTATCCACCCCATCGCATCTTTGGAAGAGAATATGGAGGTTCGCCATGGCACTCGCCGAAATTGGCGCCCGCGCCCTTAGCAATCGTCTCCCCAAAGTCATCTCTCCCAAGACCCATGCCATCATTGATTACGCTACCGCCGGAGCTTTCTTCCTCATGACCGGATTGATGTGGAAGCGCCACAAGCGCGCCGCCATCGCCTCCCTGGCCTGCGGCATCAACCAAACCGTCAGCGCCATGCTCACCGATTATCCCGGCGGAGTGGCAGACGTCATCAGCTTTCCCTCCCACCTCAAGTTCGACGCCGGCTTTGCCGGTGTCGTCGCTTCCATCCCCAACCTGCTTGCGTTCACCGACGAATGGCCATCCATCTACTTTCGTAGCCAGGGATTGGCCGTCGCCGCCACCGCCAGCATGACCGACGCCGGCACATTTCGTCGCCGGCGCCATCGCGAATTCGCCGCCTAGCCTTTCCTGCTCTCAAGGTCTCTCCCGCCCTCAGGGCGGGAGGGCCTGTCTGGACAAAGCACCCTCTTCTCCGCTAAACAGTTGTCTTCCCGCCACTTCCCTGCCCTCCGCTTCCCCGAATCCCGGCTCCTGGCGTAGCATCTACATAGTAGTTATCGGAAAGCGTGCCCTATGGGAAACACCTTTAAAACCGCATTGCTCTTAACCGCCCTGACCATCTTTCTGCTCTTGATTGGGCAATATTTCGGCGGGCAGAACGGCCTGATCCTGGCTCTGGGCTTCGCCGTGCTCATGAACTTTGTTTCGTATTTCTACTCTGACAAGATCTCTCTGGCCATGTACCGGGCCAAGCCGGTCACGCGCGACGAACTGCCGCGCGTCTATGCCGTGGTCGAGCGCTTGACCCAGAAAATCGGCTTGCCCATGCCCAAGATTTACGTAATCCCCACGGACTCGCCCAACGCCTTCGCCACCGGGCGCAATCCTTCGCACGCCTCAGTCGCCGTCACCCAGGGCATTCTGGAGCTGCTCAATGACGAGGAACTGGAAGGCGTGCTGGCCCACGAACTGGGACACGTGCGCAACCGCGACATTCTGATCAGCTCCATCGCCGCCACTCTCGCCGGCGCCATTACCTTCATTGCACGCATGGGATATTGGGCCGCCCTGTTTGGCGGCTTCGGCGGTCGCGACGACCGGGACCGTGGCGGCGGCCTCGGCGCCCTGCTCATGATCATCGTGGCCCCTATCGCGGCCATGCTGATCCAGCTGGCGGTTTCCCGCTCGCGCGAGTATGAGGCCGACTCCACTGGCGCCCACTTCACCGGCAACCCCTATGCTCTGGCCAGCGCCCTGCGTAAGCTGGACGCCTACTCGCGGCGCCTGCCCATGGCAGCCACGCCCTCCACGGCGCACCTGTTCATTGTGCAGCCGCTGCTGGGCATGAATTTCGGCAGCCTGTTCTCTACCCACCCGCCCATTGCCAAGCGCATTGAGCGCCTCACCGGCCAGCCGGCGGAATTTCAGCAGTAAACCGGTGGTTAGTAGCTGGTAGTTGGTACTTGGTAGCTGGTACTCCTGATTTTCTTTGTGGCGCGGGCGCCCCCGCCCGCGAAGGCAGCCGGCAAACACACGAGTTGGGCAAGTATCCCGACTCCTGACCCGTGGATCTTTGTGGAAGCGCCCGGCTTCAGCCGGGCGAACATTACGCCCGAATCTCTGGGGCTTCAGCCCTGGGGGGGATCCACCTGACTACCGACTCCCGGCTCCTGACTCCCGGTTTTCTCACCGCCGCAGCAATTTGAACGCGTGCTTCGCTCCCCACCCCTGATTGATAGCCAGGTCAATCCACAGCATGGCCAGGGGCTCCAG
>JBLMXE010000416.1:0-4020 GCA_050257615.1 Chlamydiota bacterium
CTGGCGAAGTCGGGTGAGATGCCGAATCCCAGATCACGTTTGCTCGCTAGAAGAGTTAATACGGCTAACCAACGGGATAACCTGCACCACAAGTGGTGCAAGAGAATTTCCACAATCGGAAGTTGAATCTTGAAATGGAGGAAAGTAGGTGAGACACTTACATAGATAGCAAAAGGCAGCTGCTTCGGGCAGCCGCCTTTTTAGAGTTTTCCGCTGGACAACGAGCGGAATGAGATTTCTTAGACGAATCAAGCCTATCTAATCCCATTCTCGCCTGTCAAGCTGGTTATTAATAAAAATCTTGAGTTTCCCCGCTCGCTTGGGTCGGGGAATCCGCCCCCGTGTGGTGACTTCGGGCATCCGCACGGGAAAGGAAAACCAGGGGGGTGTTATCCACTCCCGCCATAAGGACAACTATGGAAACTGAAATTGCTGTACAAGAAGTGCCTTGGTTGACCATGGACAACGGGCGCAGGTTTTATGCGCACGTGATTGGCCTTCCGCACTTTGTGGTGCCACGCCACCAAGAGGAAGAGACCAAGTCCATTCGACCACAACAATAAACCCCTATTCCTGGACGGAGAGCCGCATGGTTATCCGTCCAGGCCCTATTGGATGCAGTATTCCCGTACCGCGAAAGGCTGGCCAGATTACAGAGGTCACCATTCCCAAGTCAAGTAGCTACCGAAGGACATCGCTTAAAATTCAAACTGCACTACTACCTACGACTGGCCGGCGTTGTGTGAGGCGGCAAAAGCTTGGTAATATGCGGCTCTCCTTCGGTGGCGGTGATGAAAGGGCTACCCCGCATACGCGCTTTTGCTGCATGCCTTGCGTTCAGCTTCATTGCCTTATTCAGCTTGAGCGCCTCCGCCCAGCTGCCTCTCGGCTTGGCGGGCAAAGCAGTTGATCCCTTCAGTGTCAGCCGGCTGACAGTGCTGATCTTTGTGCGTACTGATTGCCCCCTTTCCAGTCGCTACGCCCCGGAAATCCAGCGCCAGGCGCGCGAGTTTGCCCAGCGCGGTGTAAAGTTCTGGCTGGTTTATCCCGACCCAGCGGAGACTCCCGCCAGCATTCAGAAATACCTGAACGCGTACGATTACACCCTGCCTGCCTTGCGGGATACGCAGCATTTCCTGGTCAAGAAGGCGGCGGCGGACATCACCCCCGAAGCGGCTGTTTTTGAGGGAGATAAGCTGCTCTACCACGGCCGCATTGACGACCGGGTGAAGGATTTTGGCCAAACCCGCGTGGTAGTCACCACGCACGATCTGGAGGACTCCATATCCGCGGCCTTGTCCGGCAAGCCGGTCCCCCACCCTGCTACCCAGGCGGTGGGCTGCTACATTTCCGATCTGCAGTGAAACGCTATCTCGCACTCGCAGCGCTGGCGGCGGTTGCAGCCATGGTCCTGGACAGCGCACTGGCCGCTTCCCCACACGCCCAAGCACCGCCTCGTTCTGCCGTGCCCGAGCATCCCACTTACAGCCGCGATGTCGCGGCCATCCTCTATGCCAACTGTGTGCAATGTCACCAGCCAGGTGGCTCAGGGCCCATTTCGCTGCTCACCTACGAAGACGCCAGACATCATGCTCGCCAGATCGCTGTGGTCACCCAAAAGCGATTCATGCCGCCCTGGCTGCCCGATCCCAGCGTGGTCGCTTTTGCCGGCCAGCTTGTTCTGAACGAACAGCAAATCAACACGCTGGCCCGCTGGGCGGAACAGGGCGCGCCTCCGGGTGACCTTTCGCAGGCGCCTCCGCCTCCCAAGTTGGCCACCGGCTGGCAGGGTGGCAAACCGGACCTGATCCTGCAGGCGCCACCCGGTTACGTCCTCCCCGCGCAGGGCATGGACGTTTACCACAACTTCATTTTTGAGGTGCCCATTAAGGACACCCGCTACGTGAGGGCGGTGGAAATACGTCCCGGCAATCCAAAGGTTACGCACCACGCCAACCTGCTGATTGACCGCACCGGCTCGGCGCTGCGCATGCAGGCCCGCCATCCTGGGACCGGGACCGGCTTCGACGGCATGGATGTGGAGATGGAGAGCGACGTCTTCGAACCCGAGGGCCATTTCATCTACTGGAAGCCCGGCACCCCCATATGGGCTGAGCCTCCCAACATGACTTGGCGTCTCTCCCCGGGCACTGACCTGGTGCTCAACATCCATATGCGGCCTTCCGGCAAGCCGGAACCCATCCGTCCCAGCATCGGCATCTACTTCGCGGACACGAAGCCCACGCTGAAGCCCATGCTGCTGCAGTTTGACCGTGATGACGCCCTGAACATCCCTCCCGGAATCAGCGACTTCCAAGTGGCTGACGATTTCAGGTTGCCGCTGGCTGTGCGAGTATACGCGGTCTATCCCCACGCCCACTATCTGGGCAAGCGCTTAGCTGCTTACGCCACGTTGCCCGACGGCTCCCGCAAGTGGCTGCTGCTGATTCCGCACTGGGACCCGTCATGGCAAGGCATTTACCGCTACCAGAAGCCGGTGTCTTTACCCGCAGGCAGCGTCATTTCGATGCGCTATACGTATGACAACTCGGAACAGAACCCGCGCAATCCGAATGACCCTCCCAAGCGCGTGACTGCCGGCAACCAGGCCACGGATGAAATGGCGCATCTCTCTCTGCAGGTGGTGCCCAGCGCTCCTCCCGGCGGAGGCGACGGCCGCATGGTGCTGCAGGAAGCGCTGATGCGGCACAAACTGGCGCGCGACCCTAACGACTACGCCGCTAACTACAACGTGGGCGCCTTGCTCTTATCGCGTGGCCAGCTCAGCGAGGCGGTGCCACACTTCGAGAAGGCCATTGCCCAGCGACCCCATAGCGCCACTGCCCTCAACAGCTTAGGGGCGGCCCTGCTGCAACTGGGGCGTAAAGAGGATGCCCTGCGGCGCCTGCAGCAGGCAGTGCAGGCTGATCCCAACTATCTCGACGCCCGCTACAATCTGGCCTCCGCTCTGGCCTTCAATGGCCAGTTTGCCCAATCGGCTCAACAGTTTGAACGTGTCCTGAAACTCCGCCCCAACGATGCCGAAACCGAAGCCCGCCTGGGCTCCGTCCTGGCCGCGCTGCAGGACTATAACGGCGCAGAAGCCCATCTGCGCCGAGCACTTAGCCTCGATCCCAACAATCAGGTGGCGAAGGATAACCTGCGCCTGCTGGAGAAGGTACGCACCCAAACGGGCGGCCGACCGAACTAATCAACTGCCACAAAGCAAAAAAGGGGAGCCATTTCGGCTCCCCTTAGAACAGTTGTTGGTTAGAAGTTAGAACTGCAGGCGCACGGCGAACTCGATCTGGCGCATGCCGGTGGTGGAACCCGGCGAAGCGTCGGCCTCGATGTCCGTGATCTTGCCCGCGTTGCTGCTGGCCGAGCAGTCAATACAGGTATTGCCCTGGTTGGTATTGAAGCCCAGCACCGGATGGTTGAACACGTTGAAAGCATCCATGCGGAACTGCGCGTTGAGCCGCTCCGTCACCTTGAAGTTCTTCATCAGCGACAGGTCCGAGGTAAAGGAGCGCGGACCGGTCATGATGTTGCGGCCGGCGGCACCCAGTCGTCCCACGCCAGGATCGAGCCACGCGCCGCCTAAGGGCTGCGGCGTGAAGAAGGTCACCCAGTGGTTGACGGTATCCAGGGAGCCGGCGCCGGTCTGGAAGCTGCCCGTGCCGCGATCGGGCCGGCATACGCCCACGTCCTCTTCGTTACCGCATACTGAGGTGCTGGGGGTCCAGGGCAGACCGCTGCTCCAGTTGGTGGTGCTGCTCATTTCCCAGCCGCCGATGAGGGTATCGAGAACCCGGCCCGCGTTGGCGCCATAGCTCTTCCCTCGCCCGAAAGGCAACTGGTAAACCGCATTGAAGATGAACACGTGCTTGCGGTTCATGTCGTCCGGACCGTAAGCCACGCTGGGATTGTCAATGTAGTAGTTGTCCAAGTAATTCAACGACTTCGACCAGGTGTAGTTGGCCTGGAATTGCAGCCCCTGGGCAAAGCGCTTGTTGACCG
>JBLMXE010000417.1:0-9023 GCA_050257615.1 Chlamydiota bacterium
GCGCTCCCTGCGGGCGATCGCCTCGAATCCTAGTTTGCCGACCGCCTCCCGCTTGCGCTTCCCGTCCTCGCGCCATTCCAGATAAAACGTGTGCGGGCGCGAATCCGGCTTGACCTTGCCGTTGCCGTGGTATTCGACCGGGACAAACGTCCACCCGGCTTCAGTCTTAACTTTTTTGACGAGATTGACTTCGGGCACCTAGCTCCTCCTGATGGACACCATCGTGGCCACCATGGAGCGTAAGCGCAAGATAACAAAGGTAATGGCGGAGAGGGGGGGATTCGAACCCCCGATACAGGTTTTGGCCCGTATAACGGTTTAGCAAACCGCCGCCTTCAGCCACTCGGCCACCTCTCCGCGGTTTGCCCAGCAACAGTTTACCATTTTCAGTCCTGCACGCGGCTTCCTTTCCGGGATGCGCCGGAGCCCGGAAGGCGCGCTCAAGTCGGACCTCGGCCAAGCCTGCGTTTTCTCTCGGCGTGTTAAAAAGGAGGCATGGACTGGAAGAAAGAAATTCTGGCGGCAGAGGTGCGAATTCGGCCGCATGTGCGGGAGACGCCCCTGGAGCGCTCGCACTACCTCAGCCAGGCGGGCGGTGCGGAAGTCTATCTGAAGCTGGAGCACCTGCAGCACACCGGCTCCTTCAAGCTGCGCGGGGCCACCAACAAGCTGCTGTCGCTCACTCCGGAGCAGCTGAGGCGGGGCGTGATCGCAGCCTCCACCGGCAATCACGGTATGGCGGTCTCCCACGCCGCGCGCCGCCTGGGCGCCAGCGCCACTATCTATATGAGGGAGGGAGCGGCGCCGGAAAAGGTTGAACTGATCCAGGCGCTGGGTGGCGTCACCGTGTTCTATGGCGACAACCCGGTACACGCGGAAAACAAGGCGCGCGAGGCCGCGCAGCTGACGGGGCAAGTGTTCATTTCGCCCTATAACGATCCCCAGGTCATTGCCGGGCAGGGCACGCTGGGCGTGGAACTGGAGCGGCAATTGCCGGCTCTGGACGCGGTATTCGTTTCGGTAGGCGGCGGCGGGCTGATCTCCGGCATGGGCGGCTATCTGAAATCGGTCAGCAGGAAAGTAAAGGTCGTCGGTTGCTGGCCGGAAAACTCGCGCGTCATGTACGAGTGCATGAAGGCAGGGCGGGTAATTGACGTTCCCGAAAAGGAAACGCTCTCCGATAGCACCGCCGGCGGCGTGGAAACGGGCGCCATCACGCTGGAACTGTGCCGCAACCTGATTGACGATTGCGTGCTGGTTTCAGAAACTGAAATCCTGGCCGCTATGAAGCTGATCCTGGAGAAAGAACGCTGGGCGGTGGAAGGCGCGGCCGCGCTGGCGTTGGCGGCTTATCTCCAGCAGGCGAAGAGTTATGCGGGCAAGAAAGTGGCCATCTTGCTGTGCGGACGCAATATTCCGCTGAAGAAACTGCGAGCGGCGATCAATAGTTAACAGTCCCAATCAAATTGTCATCCTGAGCGAGCGCGAGTCGAGCGGCGCGAGATGAGCGCGAGTCGAAGGACCTTGTGGTTATCGGTCTTTCCTTCAGTCATGTAGAGCGCGGGCTCTCCCTCGCAACCAGCTCATCCAGCTTGGCGAAAATGCGGGAGTTGTCCTGCGCCGGGTAGCTCGCGAGGTTTTCCCGGTACTCCTCCAAATTGAACAAGAACGATTCGATGCGCTCCTTGTTCAAATCCTCCCAGTAAGCGCCGTATCCCATCTTCTGGATGTAATAAGCGTTGAACACCTGCTCGAACTGCCGCTTCAGGGGCCATGCCAGGTAGGGTTTGCGCAGGTGCAGGGCCTCGCTGATCAGCGAAAAGCCGGAGTTGGCCAGCACCGCCTTGGAACTGGCCAGGTCGGCGAGAAAGCCCTCCAGACTGGGCTTGCGAAAAACCAGGTTGCCGTCTTCGCCTTCGCGATTGAACCCGTAGCACACGAAGCGCTGGCGGATGCGCTTCAGCAACTCCGCCAATTCCGCCGAGGGCGAAGTCAGGTACACCAGCACATAATCGCCCGAGGTTGGCCGGGCCTGCAGCACCTCCTGGCGAAGAATGGGCGGAAACAGAAAAGTGTCCTTACGCCGTACCGGCGCCTCAAAAAACGAGATAACCAGGAAGGCATCGCAGCCATGCGTCATGAAGCGCGTCACCAGCTTGGCGGCGGCCGCATCCTTGCGGTACTCGCGCGGATAGGAAATCTCGGCACGCGTCAGCAGGTGCTGGTTGTCAATCGAGATGACGGGCAGGTGCTGGCGGTGGGCGAGGTGGCAGCAGAGCGGCTCAAAATCGGTGACGACCAGGTCAATGGCCCACTGCTCGGCCAGTCGCGTGAGCTGCCTGATGCTTTTGGCCGCGCGCGGGGCCTTCAGCAGGTTGCCGAGAATGGTCTTGCGGTAGCGCACGCGGTTGCGCACATAGGCCAGGCGCAAGCCATAGATTTCCGTGACGTTGAAATCGGATTGCAGATTGCGCAGCCCACGGTCGAAGGAGACCACGTGTACGCTGTGCCCCTGGCGCTCGAGGTGCGTGATGATTTCCTTGGCCCGGGTGGAATGCCCCGAGCCTTCGCCGTTCACGCCATAGAGAATACTGGCCATGGATTGTCCTGATTGTAGGCGAGCCGGGGGCTATAGCGAAGTGAGACGAGCTTGCGGAATTGACGATTGACGATTTTCGATTGACGAATGAACCCTCCCTCGATCGCGAGGCTTTGGCGCGGAAGAGTTCGGCGTAATCGAGTGTTCAAATCGTCGATCGCCCGCGGTTAGCGAAACTATCGCCCGGCGCCGGCGGCCATGGCGGCGGCTTTCTGCGGCGTCAGGGAAGCGATCGTCTCCAGCAGCTTTTCCACTGTGTAAGGCGAGTCAATTTCTTTGTCCACGCTGGGATGGCCATGCGTGGAGTGTAGCACCAGCACCTTGGTAGCCTGGTTCGCCTTCTTCACCATGTAGGGTAGATGATGGCGGTCGTTCTTGTTCAGCGTGTCCCCCAGAATCACCAGGTCATAGCTCTTGCGGCGCACCGACTCCTCCACCGCCTTGCGGCCAGTTACCTGGTCCACCGTGTGTCCGGCCTTCTGCATATGGGCTGCCTGCGAGGCGAGCAGTTCAAGATCATCTTCTGCATACAGGATGGAAAGTTGCGCTGATTTAGGCATGGCTTGGTTGTGCGTCTCCGGGGGGCACAGTACCAAGCGCGCATCCCCTCGGAAACGTCACCAAAGACCAAGCCCCGCGGAGCCTTCGCAACCCTATTAAACTAAGCCACTTACAGCCTTCGCTCCGGCGCGTCCCAACCTGCGTGGGGACAGCCGCCCTCGGCTGTCCGGCGAGCGTGAGTCCGGCCGTCTAAAGGTACCTCAGCGTATCAGCGACCAATTTATGCGTACCCGCGTAGGAGTCGCCCCCGCCCTCCCATTCCATCGAGCAGTAGCCGCGGAAGCCGCTGGCCTTAAGAATGCCGAACGTCTTGGGAATATCAATGCTATAGACCTTGCCGCCCTCGCCCACTTCCGAATCCTTTACGTGGCAGATGTTGTAGGCGTGTCCGAACATGGCGGTTACGGCGCGGTAGTCGAAATCGGCATTGCCGGTCATCATGGAGTTGCAGAAGTCTGGCAGGGCGTGCAGCCAGGGGCTGTTCACCTTTTTCACGAGGTTGACGATGAAGAAGGCGTCCTCGCTGACCAGGTCGTCGTTCTCCAGGTTGACCACGACGTTTTTGGAAGCGGCATAGTTCACCACCTGGCGGAGCGACTCGGCGGCGCGCACCACGTCCGGCTTGGAGCTCTTGGAACGCCCAATATGATTGCGAATGCTGGGTGAGCCGACGGCCACAGCGATATCCACCCACTTTTTGCCCAGGTCAATAGCCTTCTGCCGCACCGCCGGATCAGGATCGTAGTAGCTCTCCTCGCCGCCCATGGGAATATCCACAATGTGGCAGCCGGCCTTCTGCACCGCCTCGCGGAACTGGCGCAGGTAGGCGGCGTCGGTGGAAGCAAAGTGCTCGCCCAGAGGCTCGATCTTGTTGACCTTGAATTCCTTTACCACCATGGCGGGAAATTCCAGCAGGGTCATGCCCGGCTTGCTGCGGTCGCGGTAGGTGTTGGTCGGGCTGTCAATCCAGAAACGAAACGGCCAGGAGGCGATGGCGATGCGCTCCCGCGGCTGGGTAGGAAAACTCATGTGCGGGCCGTTCGCCGCCTCAAGCCGGTTACCCAAAATCTCCGGTACTGCAGCATATGCCGTGGCCGCAGCCGCCATGCCAATCGAGCTTTTGAGAAAAGAGCGCCGCGAAAGAGGGCTCATGAGTATCTCCCCTAAATAAGGATGTTTTGCGCGCAAGCAGTATTTCACAGCAGGAGTCAGGAGTCAGTAGTCAGTGG
The DNA here is from genome assembly GCA_050257615.1 of Chlamydiota bacterium. Classification (GTDB taxonomy): domain Bacteria; phylum Acidobacteriota; class Terriglobia; order Terriglobales; family Acidobacteriaceae; genus JAICWP01. The sequence continues at coordinate 4,390 of JBLMXE010000417.1, forward strand.
TCCAAAGGGAACGGGAATTACTTGCGGTTTGTTGAAATCAGCGTTCATCTGCGTTCATCCGCGGCGCCGAAGTGGGTTTTGGCCGAAGGCCGAAAGCCGACAGCCAACGACCAACGACCAACGACGAACGTCCGCCCAGACCTGCCTCAGATCAGGTAATCTGTTGGCTCCCATGCGACTCCGCAGCAAAGTAGCTCTTATTACCGGCGGGACTTCAGGCATCGGCAAGGCTTCGGCTATGCTCTTTTCTCAAGAAGGCGCGCAGGTAGCCATTACCGGACGGAACCAGGCACGCGGCCAGGAAGTGGTGAGCACGATCGAGCAGGCGGGCGGCAAGGCCATCTTCCTGGCCTGCGACGTGCGCTCCGCCGAGCAGTGCCGCCGCGCGGTCAACGAAACGCTGAAGGCTTTCGGCCGCCTCGACGTGCTCTTCAACAATGCCGGCGTCTATTACCCGCACACCGCGCTGGACTGCAGCGAAGAGGAGTGGGACCTGCAGATTGACATCAACCTGAAGGGCACCTTCCTGATGTCAAAATATGCGCTGCCCGGAATGATCGCCCAGGGCAGCGGCGTGATCATCAACAACAGTTCGGGATGGGGCCTGGTGGGCGGCGATGCGGCCGTGGCCTACTGCGCCTCCAAGGGAGGCGTCGTGCTGCTGACCAAGGCCATGGCCATTGATCACGGCCGCCAGGGCATTCGCGTCAACTGCATCTGCCCCGGCGATGTGGATACGCCCATGCTTCCCGAGGATGCCCGCATGCGCGGTCTGAAGTGGCAGGACTACCTGGCCGGCGCCGCCAACCGTCCCATGGGCCGCGTGGGCACGCCTGAGGAGATTGCCAATGCCGTGCTCTTCCTGGCCAGTGACGATTCTTCCTTTATGACCGGCTCGGCCCTGGTCGTGGACGGCGGCGGCTCCGCAGATTAAAGACAGGAGTCAGGGGTCAGTAGTCAGCCACGCATCCGTGTCGGGATTCGTTGCGGTTTGTTGAAATCAGCGCTCATCTGCGTTCATCCGCGGCGCCGAAGTGGGTTTTGGCCGAAGGCCGACAGCCAACGACTAACGACTAACGACCCACGAACGCCCCGCGCTTCCTTTCCCGCAGTGATATCATTCCCGGTCCCGTCCGTGGAGGCTGACATGCGCCTTTTCGCAACAATCGCTATTTGCGCCCTGGCTAGCACGGCCGTCGGCCAGCAGCTTGCGCCACCGGTCAATCCCGCGCAAGTCACTGTGATCCGCGCCGGTGCCCTGATTGACCCCCGCGCCGATACTCCCCTGCGCAACCAGGTCATCGTTATTAAGGGCGACAAGGTGGCAAGCGTCGGCCCTGCCGCCGGCGCTCGCATTCCCACCGGCGCAACGGTCATTGACCTCTCGCACGCCACTGTCCTTCCCGGCCTCACCGATTGCCACACTCATATCCTGCTGCAGGGCGAAGACCCGGCCGAGGGCGGCTATGACGTAAACATTCTGAAATACCCGCTGGGCCTGCGCGCGGCGCGAGCTACGGTGGCGGTGCGGCGCGCCCTGGAAGAAGGCTTCACCACCCTGCGCGACATGGAGACCGAGGGCGCCGGCTACATGGATGTCGGCATCAAGCAGGCCATCAATCAGGGCTACATTCCCGGCCCGCGTCTGTTCATCTCCACTCTGGCCATCTCCACCACGGGCGGCTATCCCCTGGAGGGCTACGCGCCCGAGCTGACCATGCCCAAGGGCGTGCAGATCGTGGATGGCCCGGTGGAGGCGCGCAAGGCCGCCCGCGAGCAACTCGACCACGGCGCTGACTGGATCAAGGTCTATATGACCCACCGCTCCTGGGTAGATAAGCAGGGTAACCTGGTTTCCCAGCCCACCCTCACAGTCGAGGAACTTAAGGCCATTGTGGATGAAACTCACGGTTGGCAGAAGAAGGTGGCCTGCCACGCTTATGGCGGCATCGGCCTGCATCGCGCCCTCGATGGCGGTTGCGATTCGATTGAGCATGGCCTCGAGCTCGACGATGCCGCCATCGCCCAGATGAAACGCCAGGGCACCTGGTACGTGCCCACCCTAAGCGTCTATTACACGGATTGGGCGCCGGCTGGCACCCCCGATGGCCTGCGCGACCGCAAGCGCGCCTCCGACCATGAAGTCTCGTTCAAGAACGCCAGGAAAGCCGGCCTGAAAATCGCTTTCGGCACCGACATGGGCGGCATCAAATGGAGCGAGCCCATCGCCCAGGAGTTCGGGCGCATGGTGCAATTCGGCATGTCGCCCATGGAGGCCATCCGCAGCGCCACCCTGCGCGCCGCCGAGTTGCTCGACATGCAAGGTCAAATCGGGGTCATCGCTCCCGGCTCCTCTGCCGATGTTATTGCCGTATCCGGCGATCCCCTAAGCGATATCAACCAGCTGGAGCACGTGGCTTTCGTCATGAAGGGCGGGCAGGTGTATAAGAACGAGCTGAAGTGAGTCGTCGGCTCTCGGCTCTTGGCCGTCGGCAAAGGCGTTCAGGCCGAGAGCCGACGACCGAAGGCCGACAGCGCCTTTTTGATAGCTGACGGCTGATAGCTGATAGCTGCTTTTCCCCCTTGACTCCGCCCCGCTTCCTACGATAATGCTGCGGTTCTCCGGTGTGGCCGGGGAGGTTGTTTTTATGAACGTCCTGGAATTGTGTGATCGCGAGATTGCGGCGGTGTCCCTGGAGGCCAGCGTCGCCGACGCCATTCACATGATGCTCGACCTGCATGTGGGCGCCGTGTCTGTAGTGGATGGAGAACGGCGCGTGGCCGGAATCTTCACCGAGCGCGACGTCCTGCAGAAGGTGTCGCTCAGCGGGCGTGATCCTGCCGCCATGCCGGTGCGCGAGCTCATGACCACGCCGGTGGAGATGGCCACGCTGAATACGGGTGCGGGCGAGGCTCTGGCCACCATGGTGGAGCAGCACTATCGCCACCTGCCCGTGGTGGATGACCAAGGCAAGCTGCTGGGCATGCTTTCCATTCGCAACCTGCTGCAGGCGCGCGTGGATGACCTGACCCGCGAGCTCGATGCCCTGGAGCAGTACACCTCCAGCGACGGCATCGGCGGCGACTGACCTGAAGGGTCTTGTGTCTTGCCCGCGAGTTGGCGTGGTTTGATCATTGCGGGGCGGGCTTGACGTGGTAGTCTCCGGAGCGCGTGCTTCGGCGCGGCACACCCAGAAAACAGTTGCTTTCCTCCGTGTCTCTGTGTCTCCGTGGTGGATTGGTTTTTTTGCTGTGACGAACTGAAGCGGCTGAATGCTGAGGGCTGATTGCTGACTGCTTAATGCACAACCACACCGCCACCAAGACCCTGGCCGCTGTCCGCATCGCCACCGGCGTGTTCTTCCTATTCTTTGGCGAATACAAGCTGGCCGACTCGGTCTTTGCCCGCACCACCTTCCCCGACCAGTGGCTGAAGGAGTTCATCTCCCAGGGCGCGGTCAGCTTCTATGCCGGTTTTCTGCAAAAGGTCGTGCTGCCCCACCACATCTTTTTCGGCTATGCCGTGGGCGTGCTCGAATCCTTCATTGGAGTTTCCCTGCTGCTGGGTCTCTGGGTGCGCGCCGCCTCCGTATTGGGCGTGCTGCACATGATCAACTTGACCCTCGCCACCTGCTGGGAACCGGGACACAACCTGCCCACCTGGCGCTACTTCGGCAATGAGCTGGACCATCTGCCGTTGCTGTTTCTGTTTTTAATCTTCTTTACCGCCAAAGCCGGCCGTACCTGGGGTTTGGATGGCGTGCTGCGCCGGCGTAAGCGGCAAAAAGCCAATTTTCTTGCGAGGAACCGATGAACAAGCTGATGCAGCGGTTGTGGGCAGTGGCGGTAGTGGTGCTCATGTTGCAAACGGGGGTGCTGGCGCAGGCTCCACGGCGCGTGGTGGTGCATGCCGCGCGCTTCCTCGATATAAAAACCGGACGCACGCTCACCGACCAGGCCATTGTCATCGAAAATGGCCGTGTGGTGAGCGTCGGTCCCGCGGCCCAAGCCAAAGTGGCCCCCGGCGCGACTCGCATTGACCTGCCCAATCTCACCGTGCTGCCCGGCCTGATTGACGCCCACACCCACCTCACTATGGATCCTTATCACTTCGGCTACTCCGGGCTGGGCATTTCTGTGCCGCGTTCGGCGCTGATGGGCGCGCGCAATGCCAGGGTCACCCTGGAGGCGGGCTTCACCACGGTACGCAACGTGGGCGCCGATGGTTACGCCGATGTCGCTCTGCGCGACGCCATCAATGCCGGCGACGTGCCCGGTCCCCGCATGTTGGTCAGCGGGCCGGCGCTGGGCATCACTGGCGGCCACTGCGACGATAATCTGCTGCCCTACGACTATCACCACCAGGCCGATGGCGTGGCCGACGGCGTGGAAGCCGTGCAGCACAAGGTGCGCGAGGTCATCAAGTATGGCGCTGACGTGGTCAAGATCTGCGCCACCGGCGGCGTGCTCTCCAAGGGCGATAACCCGCAGGCCTCGCAGTACACCCTGGAAGAGATGAAGGCCATCGTCGCCGATGCCCACCGCCTTGGCCGCAAGGTGGCCGCCCATGCCCACGGCGCTCAGGGCATCTTGTGGGCCACCGAGGCGGGCGTGGATTCCATCGAGCACGGCTC
>JBLMXE010000418.1:0-2511 GCA_050257615.1 Chlamydiota bacterium
TGGAGCAGTTTGCCGGCTACGGCTTCAACAAGTCACACTCCGCGGCCTACGCGCTGCTGGCTTACCACACGGCGTATCTGAAGACTCATTACCCGGTGGAATTCATGGCTGCGCTGCTCACCTCGGTGACCGGCAACACCGACGAGGTGGTGAAGTACATCAACGAATGCCGCGAGATGGGCATCGCCGTGGAGCCGCCCGACATCAACGTGAGCGATGCCAACTTCACACCCCATGGAGCTGCGATTCGCTTCGGCCTGGCAGCGGTGAAGAACGTGGGCCACAATGCGATCCAATCCATTGTGGCCGCGCGCAAAGAGCTCGGGCGCTTCTCGTCCATTTATCAGTTCTGCGAGAAGGTGGACCTGCGGCTGCTCAACAAACGCGTGCTGGAATCGCTGATCAAGAGCGGGGCTATGGATTCCCTGGGCCGGCGGGCGCAGCTCATGGAGGTGCTCGACAAGGCCATGGAACGCGCGGCCAAAGCGCAGCGCGACGCCGAAAGCGGCCAGCACGGCCTGTTCGGCGTCTTCCAGCAGGAGGAAACGCACGCCAATGATCGCCTGCCGGAAGTGCCGGACTGGGATGAACACCAGCGCCTGGCGGCTGAGAAAGAGATTCTCGGCTTTTTCATCACCGGCCACCCCCTGGAGAAGTACCGCGACAAGCTGCGCGACCTGAACGCGCGCTCGGCGGAAGAAATCGGGCAAATGAAATATTCCACCGGCAAAGATGAGGAGCTCTGCATAGGCGGCATCATCGCCAACGTGCGCGTACTCAAGTCGAAGCGCGGCGATCTTTACGCCCAGGCCACGCTGGAAGACATGACCGGCTCGCTCGACATGCTCATGTTTCCCGACGCCTACAAGCGCCTGGGCGAGCGCCTGAAGCTGGAGGTTCCGGTGCTGGTGCGCAGCGGCGTGCGGGTGGAAGAAGGCGCCAGCCCCAAGCTGACGGTCAGCGACATCATTGCGCTGGAGGAAGCGCGGCCCAAGCTGGCCAACCATTTGCGCATCCGCATTCCCCTGGAAACCGCCACTGACGCCACGGTGGATGAACTGTACACGCTCTGCACCCAGCGCAAAGGCGCCGCCAAGGTGTTATTCGACGTGGAACGCCAGGGCGACTTCATGGTGGTGATGGAAGCCGAAGGCTATAATGTCCTGCCGGACCGCAACTTTATTGACCGCGTGGAGGAACTCTGCGGCCGCGGCAGCGTGCGGATTATTGATTGAAGCGAGTGGCAGTTACGACGAAACGCGGCGGGGGCGAAGCAGGCGCCGGAGCGGCGCGGGCGCGGGAGAGCAGCGACGGCGTTTTCACCGTCTCTGAATTTCTGCTTTCCATGGTGGAGTCGTTGTGGGAAGCGTCACTGGATGGCCATCAGAACACGATGGAATCGGCAATCAAGGCACAACACGAGCTGGAACGAATCGAACAGCAGATCGAGCAGCTGGAGACCCTGGCCGGCGTTAACCAGGACGCCCACCGCAAGCTGCAGCAGCTGCACGAGCGCGTCAACGCCTTGCGCCAGCAGATCTATGCTCATCTGAATGCCTGGGAGAAGACAGAGCTGGCGCGCCATCCCCAGCGTCCCTACCTGCTGGACTACGTGGAGCGCATCTTCACCGACTGGAGCGAGTTGCACGGCGACCGTGCCTTCGGCGACGATCCCGCTATCATCTGCGGCATGGCCCGCTTCCATGGCGACGAGGTGCTGGTACTGGGGCACCAGAAAGCCCGCGACACCAAGCAGAAGGTCTATCGCAATTTCGGTATGCCCAACCCCGAGGGCTATCGCAAGGCGCTCCGTGTCATGCGCCTGGCGGAAAAATTTGGCCGGCCCATTTTTACCTTTGTGGATACGCCCGGCGCTTATCCCGGGCTGGGCGCCGAGGAGCGCGGGCAGGCTGAGGCGATCGCCCGCAACTTGCGCGAGATGGCGCGCCTGCAGGTGCCCATCATCACCACCATCACCGGCGAAGGTGGCAGCGGGGGAGCGCTGGCCATCGCCGTGGCTGACCGCGTGCTGATGATGGAGAACGCCATCTACTCCGTGATTTCTCCCGAGGGTTGTGCTTCCATCATGTGGCGCGATGCCTCTAAGAAGGAGCTGGCCGCCCAGGCACTGCGCATCACCGCCTCCGACCTGAAGGAGCTGGGTTGCGTAGACGACGTGGTGCCGGAGCCGGACGGCGGGGCCCACCGCGACCACGAAGCCGCTGCCGCCCTGCTGGATTCAGCCCTGCAGAAGCACTTCCGGGAGCTCAAAAAAATCCCTGCTTCAGATTTACTCGCCTCACGATACAATAAGTTTCGCCAGATGGCGCAGTTCTTCCGCGAAGCCTAGTATTCCGGCTGTTACCACTCCTGTTCCCCCGTCGGCATCTGCTTTGCCGCCCTCTGGAACGTTTGTATAATGAATAGTTTCCCCACAAATGCGGAAGCCAATCCAGTTCTGATGCAGCGTACAAGGATAAGACCCCATGGCCACCACTGATGTAGCGATCC
>JBLMXE010000419.1:0-6814 GCA_050257615.1 Chlamydiota bacterium
ACCACCATCTGCAGGACTTCCAGGCGGCGCGCCCCCAGGGCCATGCGGATGCCGATTTCCTGGGTGCGCAGCGCCACCGAATAGCTGATGATGCCGTAGAGTCCGAGCGCGGCCAGAAACAAAGCAATTCCTGCGAACACGCTGAGCAGGGTGACGGCGAAACGGCGCGGGCCCAGGGAGCCAGCTATACGCTGCTCCATGGTCTGCAGGTCGTAAGCCGCCGCCTGGCTGGGATCCACATCCTTCACCGCCTGGCCGATGGTGGTGGCCAGCGCGGCTGGATCACCGGATGTGCGCGCGACCAGAAAGCCGCTGGACGCGCCCGCCTGCAGCAGGGAATAGTAGCGCATGCCTTTGTCCCCCTCCCCCACCAGAGCGGAGCGCTTGCTGTGCGCCACCACGCCAATAATGGTCGCCCATGCGCTGCCCATGCTAAGGCTGTTAAAGCGGATGCGCTGCCCCACGGGGTTCAGGTTGGGCCAGTACTGGCGGGCCAGATTGGTATCAATGATGACCACCAGCGGGCTGTCCTGCCGGTCCTGGCCGCTGAAATCGCGGCCGCTGAGCAAGGGAATGTGCAGGGTGGAAAAATATCCCGGCGTAATCCGCTCGATGTTGCTGTGCGGGCCGGGGTCGCCGGGCGCCAGGGGCCGTCCCTCGATTTCAAAGGACGAGGAATTGCCGCTATCGGAAAAGGGCAGGCCGTCCACGGCGGCCGCGCTGGTCACGCCTGTCGCCTGGGAAAGGTTCTGGGTCACACGCTGAACAAAGGAGATCTGGCGGGCGGAGTCGTGGTAGGCGGCGGGCGAAAGCGAAACCTGGGCGGTCATCAGGCCGCGCGGCTCGAATCCCGGATTCACTGCCTGCATGCGCTGCAGGCTCCTGAGAAACAGTCCTGCCCCGACCAGCAGAACCATGGCCAATCCTACCTCTGCTACCACCAGGGCGGAACGCAGCCGTTGGCGGCCGCGTCCGGCGCTGTTGGAGCGCCCGCCTTCTTTGAGGAATTCGAAGTCCGCGGCGCGCGAGAGCTGCCACGCCGGAGCCACCGCAAACAGGATGGCTGCCAGTACGCCCACAGCCAGGGTGAACAGCAGGACATAGCCGTCCATGGGTATGGCGGCACTGCGGATGGTGTTGTCGGGGGCCAGGCCGCGCAGCGCGTCCACCCCGCTGAAGGCCAGACCCAAACCCAGCACGCTGCCACCCGCGGCCATGAGCAGGCTGTCGGCCAGGGTTTGGCGGATCAGGTGGGAGGGACGTGCCCCCAGCGCGGAACGGATGGCGAGTTCCTTAGTCCGGCCGGAAGCGCGCGCCAGCATCAGCCCGGCCACATTGGCACAGGTAATTAACAGCACAAAACCGACCGCGCCCAGCAGCACCAGCATGGGGGTGCGCAAATCGCCATAGATGAAGTCAATCAAGGGCAGAGCGAACATCCCCCATTGCGCCTCCTGGGCGTAAGCCGCGGCGCGACCCGGCTCCACCGACTGCTGCGCCAGAACCTTCACGAAGGCCTCTGCTTTGTTGACCGGCACTCCCGGTTTCACCCGCGCCACCGCGAAGTAGGATTCGTTGAAGCGGTTTTCGGGGCCGTAGTTTGCGGGTGGCAGCCCCAGCGGCACCCAGATCTGCGCCTGGTTAGGCCAGCCAAATTCCGGGCCCATGACTCCCACAACTTTGTAAGCCTGGGAATTGAGCTGGATGCTCTGGCCCACGATGGCGGGATCGCCGCCAAAAATCTTCTGCCAGGTGTCGTAGGAAAGGATCACCTCGTGGTTGGCGCCGGGCTGGTCTTCTTCGCGATGAAAGTCGCGTCCCAACAGCGGGCGCACGCCGAAGGTTTGCAGCCACTGCCAGGAGACGTTGGCTCCCAGCAGCCTCTGCGGCAAGCCATTGCCCGCGTAGTTGTAATCGCCGGCGATTGCGACCGCGGCCGAGGAGAACATGTGCTTGCTGTCGCGCACGTTGACGAAGTCGGGCAGAGACAGTTCGATGCTCTTCAGGTTGAGCTTGTCGTATTTGGCGCGGACGGCCAGCAGCCGGCCGGGGTCAGTTACTCCTGCGGGATGGAAGAACAACCCATTGATGACGCTGAAGATGGCAGTGTTGGCCGCGATGCCCAGGGCCAGAGTGAGCACGGCCACAATGGTGAATCCCGGCGTTTTTGCCAGGCGCCGAAAGCCGAAGCGCAATTCCTGCCAGAACATAAGGTCCATCCTCGCCGTTCTGTCGGGTCGCAGTTTCCCCTGAGCTTAGTGGCAAGCCGGGTGCCACCCACAGAGTGCCTGCTAAGCTGTTGATTTCTAAAACAAAACTAAGAGACGCTCAGCCTTCCCTCCTAGCTTGCGGTGTCCGCTTGCGAACACCCCTGTGCGGAAACGAACGATAAAAGGGAAAACGGAATCCACTTTGCGGCGTCTAACTATTGTTGGCTGGCAGCAAGCATCCGCTTTGCCCGGCGGGCGGTCGCAACAGCGCGGGCGAAAAAGCCGCAATCGAAATCCTCTCTTCGGTGTGATTGCAATAGAGAGCACTCAGCAGGGCGTTTTGAATGTGGATGAGCGGTGCTCTGGGTCGCAAGAGGTCACTGCCATTGGTAACATTCTTTGGTCGTAACGAAACTGTAACATTTCGTGACACGACCAAAATTTGTGTAGAATGGCACAAGCTGCTCACGAATTCATCTTGGCTATCCAGAACTCATGAAGTTGCCCGATAACGGTGTTGCCGTAGCAGCCTGGCGCAGATTGCTGATCTGCCTGGCCATGGCGCTTCTGCTGCTGGGAGGCATCCGGCTGCATGCGCTGCAATTCACCGTGGCCGCCAGTTCGGCGGTGAGTACCAACCATCTGCCGCCCAATCAGAGGCAAAGTTTTGATACCGACGCCGGCTACTGCATCGCGCCCCCGTGCGTGTTCCTCTTCGAACCGGCGCCGGCGGTAGTTTCTCAGGTGGCGCCAGCACAAGATGTTTTTCTCCCTCCTCATCCTGACGGCTGGTACTGCAACCGTCCCCCGCCCGCGCTTTAATTCAAATCCTATTTTCCGTTGTGTGAACAGCGGTTTGAGTCGGAACTGATTCTGGGCTGCCAGAGCGGCCCAGTGGCCCCCACACTCTCAAGCACACGCCCGGAGCGGCTGCGGCATCGGCGGCGGCGGCCGGCAGGGAAGCAGATGCACCGTGTGTCCGCACAGCCGGGCACAGAGAGCCGGAGGATATGTTGAAACGCAAACACTTGCTGATTATTGCGGCAGCCGTGATCGTGCTGGTCGTGGGGCTCTCCCGCTTCACCGTCCGGGCAAAGTCCATCAACAGTTCGCACGCTAAGGATGCCGCGCTGCGGCCCGCGGCTGTGGCCCTGGTGAAGCGCGCCCCCATACGGCAGACGCTGGTCCTGTCCGGCTGGTTCAAGCCCTTTCAGAACGTGGATGTCCACGCCAAGGTGGCCGGCTACATCAAGGTCATCAATGTGGACGTGGGCGACAAGGTGAAGCGCGGCCAGACCCTGGCCATCCTGGAAGTACCGGAATTGAGCGCGCAACTGCTGGCCGCCAAGGCCGCTATCCACCGTGCCGAAGACAGCGTGCAGCGCTCCAGGAACGAAGTGCTGCGCGACAAGTCCGCTCACCAGGCGGTCCACCTCGACTACACCCGCTTGAAGGAAGCTTCGGACCAGCAGCCGGGCCTAATCGCCCAGCAGGAACTGGATGATGCTTTCGCCAAGGATCAGGTGGCGGAAGCCCAGATCGAAGCGGCGGAAGCCGCCTTGTCGGAGGCCAAAAATGAGCTGGGCATCGCCCAGGCCAACGAGCAGCGCCTGCAGGCCATGGCCGATTACACGCGCATTGTGGCTCCCTTCGATGGCGTGGTCACCAAGCGCCTTGCTGATACGGGCGCGCTGGTGCAGGCGGGCACTTCTTCCGACACCCAGGCCATGCCGGTGGTGACCATCGCGCAATACGACCGGCTGCGGTTGGTGCTACCCGTACCCGAGCAGGATGTGCCCGCGGTCCATCTGGGCAGCCTGGTGGACGTCAACGTACTGGCTCTGCACCGCCACTTTGTGGGCAAGGTGGCGCGCTTTGCGGATTCACTCGACCTGCAAACCCGCACCATGCACACCGAAGTGGATGTTGAAAATCGCAAAGGCACACTGGTGCAGGGCATGTACGCCGACGTCACGCTGGTGTTGCACCAGGACAACAACGCGCTCACCGTGCCCCTGCAGGCGGTGAGCCGCAACGGCAATCAGGCCAGCGTGCTGGTGGTGACAGCGCAAGACCGCATCGAGCCGCGCCCGGTACAACTGGGTCTGGAAGGCCCCAACCGCGTGGAAGTGCTCTCCGGCCTTAGCCCCGGCGACCAGGTAGTGATCGGCAATGCCAGCGACTTCCATGCGGGTGAAAAGGTGCAGCCTAAACCCTTCCAGGAAGCTGCCAAGAGCGAGGAGTTCTGATGTCGAAGTTCGCCCTGAAGTTCCCCTACTTCATCATTGTCGCCTGCCTCATGATCGCCATCGTGGGCACCACCATGCTGGTGCGCATGCCCGTGGATCTGTTCCCGCCCATTAACATCCCGGTGGTGGTCGTGGCCACTTTTTACTCCGGCATGGCTCCGGAAGAAATCGAAACTGACATCACCGGCCGCTTCGAGCGCTTTTTCACTCTGGGGGCCAACATTGACCACATCGAGTCGCGCTCCTTGCCCGGCGTCAGCCTGATTAAGATTTATTTTCAGCCGGGGACCAACGCCGACTCCGCGCTGGCCGAAATTGCCAACCTGGCGATGGCCGACTTGCGCAAGCTGCCCCCAGGGACGCTGCCTCCGGTGGTGCTGAAATTCGATGCCTCCAGCTTGCCCGTCTGCCTGGTCACCCTGAAGGGGCAAGGGCTGAGAGAAACCAAGCTACGCGACCTGGGCCAATACGAAGTTCGCGACCAGATGGCCAACGTGCCCGGCGCATCCGTGCCGCAACCCTTCGGCGGCAAGTATCGCCAGATCATGGTGTACGTGGATCCGCTCAAACTGGAAGCCCATCAGCTCAGCGTGATGGACGTGGTCCGCACCGTTAACAACAGCAACCTCATCCTGCCCGCCGGCGACGTCAAGATCGGGACCACCGATTACAACCTCTACACCAACGCCCAGGTGCCGGATACGCAGTACCTGAACCACTTGCCGCTCAAGAGCGTCGGGAACAACCGCTCGGTGATGGTGGCCGATGTAGGCAAGGCCGAGGACGCCCACGAAATTCAAACCAACATCGTGCGCATTGACGGCCAGCCCTCGGTTTACCTGCCCGTCCTTAAGCAGGGGGGCAACACCAACACCATCGCGGTGGTCAACGGAGTCAAGAAGGTGCTGGCCAACCTTACCGATGTGCCCAAGCAACTGGTGGCCAAGGTGGTGTTCGACCAATCCGTTTTCGTGAAAATGGCTATCGAAAACCTGATCCACGAAGGTCTCATCGGGCTGGTCCTGACCGGCATCATGATTCTGCTATTCCTGGGCAGCATGCGCGCCACGGCCGCGGTTTTCCTGTCCATCCCGCTATCGGCGCTGGCCGCCTTCCTGGCCATCAGCCTGGGCGGCGGCACGGTGAACACCATGGTGCTGGGCGGTCTGGCGCTGGCATTTTCCCGCCTGATTGACAACTCCGTGGTGGTGCTGGAGAACATCTTCCGCCACCTGGAGATGGGTGAATCAGCCGAAGTGGCTGCCGAAAAGGGAGGCAGGGAAGTCAACGTGGCCGTGCTGGCCGCCACTCTGGCCACCGCCGTCGTCTTCTTTCCGGTAGTCTTCCTTTATGGCGTCAGCAGGTTCCTGTTTACCGCGCTGGCCAGCGCGGTGGTGCTCTCGCTGTTCGCCTCCTACTTCGTGGCCATGACGGTGGTGCCGCTGTTCTGCGCCAAGCTCATTCGCGGTCCCCACCTGGTGGAAGAGCACGAAACACCGGGCGGCCTCTTCGGCAGGATCATCCGCGGCTTCAACCGCTACTTCGACCGCGTGGTCGGATATTACGATCGCACCCTGGCCAAGTCGCTGCTCAAGCCCGCGGCTACCACCCTGGGGCTGGTGGGCGTTTCCCTGATGTGCTTCGGCCTCTATCCTCTGCTGGGGGTTTCCTTCTTTCCGCGCACGGATCCCGGCCAGTTCGTGATCAACCTCAAGGCGCCCTCCGGCACCCGCATTGAGCTGACCCAGGACTACATCGAGCGCGTAGAGAACGACATCCGGCATGTCGTTCCGCCCGAGGAACTGGGAATGATCGTTTCCAACATCGGCGTGACTCCGGGCTTCTCCGCCATCTACACTCCCAACTCCGCCCCCAACACCGCCTTCGTGCAGGTCAGCCTGAAAGAAGGACACAAGGTCGGCAGTTACGAATACATGCGCCGGGTGCGGGCCAAGCTGCGCGACGACCTGCCCCAGATCAGCACCTACTTCCAGTCCGGCGGCCTGGTGGATGCCATCATCAACATGGGCATGCCGGCTCCCATTGACGTGCAAGTCAGCGGCATGAACATGGAGGCCGCTTACCATACAGCTTTGGACATTGCCAATCAAGTACGCGGGCTCCACGGGGTGAGCGACGTTCTGGTTCCGCAGGACCTCAACTATCCCGCGCTCGAACTCAACATTGACCGCGAGCGCGCCAGCCTTCTGGGGCTGAGCGAAAAGGAAGTGGTGGACAACGTCATTACTGCTTTAACTTCCAACGGCATGATCGCGCCCAGCTACTGGGTAGATCCGAAAACGGGCAACGACTATATGCTCACCGTGCAATACCCTGAGGACCAGATCCACACCC
>JBLMXE010000420.1:0-4208 GCA_050257615.1 Chlamydiota bacterium
TTACATGTACACCAAACCCCACCCTTCAGGGATACCTTTGCGGATACTGCTCTACCTGGCATCTGCCGCTAGATTGATGCGCTCAGCTTGAAAACACCTGCCTCTTCCCTTTCGGCAACAAGTGTCCAACAATAGCAGTGCTCCCCATGGAGACCACGATTGCGCCGTCGCGCGGTACCCGTCGCACCATTGATGGCTATTTCCATCTAGCTCTTTACCTACTACTGGTCACGGGATTCCTCACGCTGGCATCAACCGGCAAACTGGATGCACCCTCACTTCTGCTGGGGAGCCTGGCTCTGATATTCCGCGGCTATCTTCTCGTCACGGGCAGACAGTTTGTCATCACCGAACGGACAGCCTCTCTGCTCACCCTGGTGTACGTGCTCTTCTATGCCGCCGACTTCTTCCTGCTGGCCCGAAGTTTCGTAGTTGCCACCGTACACCTCGTGCTCTTTGCCACTGCGGTAAAGCTTTTCTCCGTTCGTCGCGAGCGCGACTATCTCTACCTGGCGGTGCTCTCCTTCCTTATGGTGCTGGCGGCCGCCGTGCTCACCGTAGACAGCATCTTTTTCATGGCCTTCGCCATTTTTCTTTTGGTTGCCGTAACTACTTTCATCCTCATGGAAATGCGGCGCTCTCTCCGCTCGGCGGCAGTATGCGCCCGCGACAGCTCCGAAACGGCGCGCGGTCTGGGCTGGTGGCTCGCTGCCACTGGACCCATTTTCCTGGTTCTCATTCTGCTGGGCGGCACCGCCATCTTCTTTCTGGTTCCCCGTGTCTCCACCGGCTACCTGGGCGCTTATGCTCCTGGCGGCCAGCTTGCCACCGGCTTCAGCGACAGCGTTCGTCTGGGCCAGATCGGCGAGATCCAGCAGTCCAATTCAGCCGTCATGCATGTGCAAATTGAGGGCGATACCGCTGGGGTTTATGACCTCAAATGGCGCGGCGTCACCCTCAGCCTGTTCGACGGACATAGCTGGAGCAATCCCCTGCCTGAAATCCTGGTTCCCCGCTCGCGAGAAGGTGTGTTTGCGATCAGGAGGCAGGAGGAAGTCCCCGAACATCCCGTTGTGCCCGCCCATGCAATCCGTTACCACGTGCTGATGGAACCCATCGGCACCAACGCTTTCTTCATCGCCGGCCGCCCCCTCTCCCTCTCCGGCCCGTACCGCCAGATCGCCCAGGATGCCGCCGGCGCCCTCTACGACGTGGACCGCGACCGCGCCATCACCAATTACGAGGCTGCCTCTGATCTGGTACAGCCCGCACCGGCGCGGCTGCGCGCCTCGGTCGGCGATGTGCCCCGGGCGCTAGCTCAGCGTTACCTGCAGTTGCCGCCATTGGACCCCCGCATCCCCGAATTGGCGCGCCAGATCACCGCTTCCGCCGGCACCACCTACGACAAGGCCGTTGCCACCCAGCAATACCTCATGACCCGCTACGCCTACACCCTGCAACTGCCGCGCACGATGCCTCGCGACCCGGTGGCCAACTTCCTGTTTGTGCGCAAGCAGGGACACTGTGAGTACTTCGCTTCCGCCATGGCCATCATGCTGCGCACCCTGGGCATTCCCGCGCGTATCGTCAACGGCTTTCGCGGCGGCGAATTCAACGACCTTACCGGCAGCTACCTGATCCGCGCCCGCGACGCTCATTCCTGGGTGGAAGCCTATATTCCGGGATTCGGCTGGACCACCTTCGATCCCACCCCCGCTGGGCTGGGGGTTGTGCGTGGACGCTGGAACCGTCTGCAACTCTACCTGGATGCCGCTGCGGAATTCTGGCGGGAGTGGGTGGTTAACTACGATGCCACCCACCAGCGCACCTTGGAAGAGACCGCCGGGCAGCACACTCGCACTTGGTGGCAGCAGCAGGCCGCCTGGCTGCGCACGCAATATGGCGCTCTGCTTGCCACTGCTCGGAACGCCCAGCGCTCCCTGCTGCTTTCTCCGTCGCGCTGGGGCTTCGGCTCAGTCGTGGTCGTGGCATTCCTGCTTTTGCTGGCTAATGCGCGGAAAGTGGTGCAGTCCTGGCGCAATCGTCGAACCGCTGCCCGTCCCGCCCAGGCTCCTCAGATGGCCGCCAGCATCTGGTACGGGCGCATGGCCCGCGCCGCTGCCCGCCGCGGCTGGCATAAATCGCCCGCGCAGACACCGCAGGAGTTCGTAGCCAGCATCCGCGAGGATGGCCTGCGCCAGTCCGTGGCCCATTTCACCAGCCATTACGAGCGCGCCCGTTTCGCGCAATCCGCGGAAGATGCTCAGCGCCTGCCCGAGTTGTTTCAGGAGATCAGTTCTTCTCGCCGCTGACTCGCGGCAGGAGACTCAAAGCAGCCGGACCTGCGCCACGTTCCGGTTCACCACGAAGATTCGCAAATTATTGGTCATGGCATCGGCCGGAAACAGGAAGAAGCCAAGTTTCTGCGAGGTCCAGGCCTCGGTCGTGCCGATGATTTTTTCTCCGTCCTTGAAGGTGACTTCCAGCCTTCGTCCCCGCCCACCGTTGACGTCATAGTGTTCCCTGTACTGGGGATTGCCGGCGAAATCTCTCACGAAAAACAGCGCCTTCAGATCTGCCAGTTCCACGTCTTTGCCTGCATCGGGAGGCGAATTGGCCTCGGGAAACAGGCGAAAGCGCTCGCGTACCGGCGAAAAATTGAAAACATACCCTTTCAGCCGGCGGCCATCCAGGCAAGCCACCACCAACTTGCTGGGCTCTCGCATGTTCTGCGTGGGTATGGCGACAGACATCCGGCCAGGGGTTCTCCCGTGTCTTCCAGTGTGGGCCAAAACCCTGCGTCTGGAATCCTGTTGCGCCCTTGCGATCAGGCTCATGGGTTCTGTTTTGATCGCCAGTTCGAGAATGGGAAATAGCGCTTCGCCGCCCTCTTGCGATGCTAAAATAAATGGATTCCATGCCGTTGAAAGAGCCGATCGTAGCCCCGTCATCCGAAAATTCCAGCCCCCGCCAGCCAACCAAGGTGGGCTTTGTCAGCCTGGGCTGTCCCAAGAACCTGGTGGACAGCGAGGTCATGATGGGCCTGCTGCAGCGCGCCGGCGCCGAACTCACGTCCCGCGCCGAAGAGGCCGACGTGATCGTGGTCAATACCTGCTCTTTTATCGGCAGCGCCAAGCAGGAGTCGGTTGACGCCATCCTGGAAATGGCCCAGCATAAGGCCAACGGCAGTGCTCGCCGCCTGGTGGTGGCCGGATGCCTGGTGGAGCGCTACCGGGAAGAGATTCGCAAGAACATTCCCGAAGTAGACGCTGTGGTGGGTACCGGCGAACTGGAGCAGATTCTGGCTGTGGCTGGCATCGCGCCGCGCCCGGCGGTCCCGGCCAACGGCAACGGCCAATCCCCTTTCACGATTCTGAACGACCGTCCCGAGGGCCGCGCCCGTGAGGCACATGGCCGATTCTCGCGCGATGAGTGGGACGGCGCCATTGCCGGCCTGCCCAACTACCTTTACGACGAGAACACGCCCCGCCTGCTGGCCACGCCCCGCTACTCCGCCTACATCAAGATTGCCGAGGGCTGCGATCATCCCTGCAGCTTCTGCATCATTCCTCAGCTGCGCGGCAAATTCCGCTCTCGCCGCTTCGAGTCGGTGGTTACCGAGGCTGAGCGTTTGGTTGCCGGGGGTGTTCGCGAAATTACTCTCATCGGCCAGGACACAACCTGCTACGGCGAGGATCTGGGCCTGAAGGACGGCCTCGCGCTTCTGCTCGAGCAGCTGGCGAAAATTGAGGAACTGCGCTGGATGCGCTTCCTCTACGCTTACCCCAACAAAATCACTGGCCGCCTGTTGGAGACTATCGCCGCCAGCGACAAGATATGCTCTTACATGGACGTGCCCCTGCAGCACGCCTCACCTGCTGTGCTCAACCGCATGAAGCGCGGCGGCGGCGCCGATCTGTTCCTGCGCTCCCTTGAGAAGATGCGTCGCACTATTCCCGGCCTCACCTTGCGCACCACTTTCATCGTCGGCTTCCCCGGGGAGAGCGCGCGCGATTTCGAGGAACTCTGTGACTTCGTGCGCATGGCGGAATTCGACTGGATGGGCGCTTTCGGCTATTCCGACGAAGAGGGCTCCGCCGCTTTCCACCTCGATCACAAGCTGCCGTCCAGGGAAATCGAGCGCCGCCGCAAGCATCTGATGACCATTCAGCGCCAGATCAGCAAGCGCCGCAAGAAGGCTTTGATCG
>JBLMXE010000421.1:0-5904 GCA_050257615.1 Chlamydiota bacterium
CTCACACCCGAACAGCGTTACTTTGTGGGCTTCGCGCAGTGGGATTGCTCTAACGAGCGTCCGGAAAACTTGCGCCTGCGCGCCATGACTGACGAGCACTCGCCCGCCCAATACCGCATCAACGGCGTGGTGGTGAACATGCCGCAATTCCAGGAGGCTTTCCACTGCAAAGCCAATGCTCCCCTGGTACGCAAGGACCGCTGCGTGGTGTGGTAGTTGATTGGGTAGCTAGTAGTTGGTAGATGGTAGAGCGGTAGGTGCAGCGTCCGGCTCCCGCCAACTACTAACTACCAGCTACCAACTACCTCTCCGTACAGAAAAAAATAGCCACAGAGCCGAAACTCTGTGGCTAGGCGATGTTTTAGAATACAAACCGCGCCAACAGGTACACGGTGTTGTTGCCGCTGGCGTTGCGGCCGGCGGCGTCGTAGTTGGTGGCCATGCCGTTGAAGCGGGTGTAGCCAGTGTATTGAAAGGCCAAGTCGAGGTTCTGGATCGGCCACACCGAAAAATTGGCAGTGTAGCCGGCGCTTTGCGGGCTGCCGTTGGCGCTGCCCGTCACCTCGGCCTGGGTAAACAGCAGCGGATCGGTGGTTCCGGTGGTGGTGAACCATCCGAAAGCGGTGGAGTAGCGGTTGCCGAAGTGATACTCGGCGTTGGTATTGAAGGCGTTCAGATGATGGTCGCTGAAGCCTGCCGCCCCGGCGTCCAAACTGGCTGCCAGCGCCGAGCTTTCATGAATGTAGGTGCCGCGCAGCGAGAGCACATCCTTCCCCAGCACTCGGTCGTACTGAAAATCCGCGGCCACGTCGGTGTAGGTATCTTCCAGACCCACCACCGCTCCGGGAGTGGAAGTCATGTGCATGCCGTAGGTGCCGACTTCCAGGTTGTTCTTGATGCCGTTCTGCTGCCACGCCACCCGCCAGTAGGGCGCGACCCCGCGTATGTTGAAGCCGAAATCTGCCCCGTCGCTGGGCTGAGTGGTGCCAATGTGGCTGGACCGGTAGAGCGTGCCCGCGAAGTATAAGTGCTGGTTCCACATGGCGTAGGCGCCGACTCCACCCACATCTTGTCCCAGAGCACCGGCAATGATGGGACCGGCCGTAGGCGTGGGCGCCACATCGCTGGCGATGAAGGGAAAGCCCCAGGCCGGCGTGTCGTTCCACAGGTCCTCGACCGTGGGATTGTTATTCAGGGTCACGCCCCAGGCCAGTTCCTTGCCCGCCAGCTTGGTCTGTTTGGCGAAGCGAATGTCGGTGTTATCCATGCTGAAATGATCTCCCTGGGTGTCATAGGTCACCTGCAGGAAGCTGCCGATATGGGTGGACCAGGCGCCGGCCAGAAACAGCGAGATGTCCTGGGGAAATTCCACATTGCCGTTTTGCGTGCCCGGCTGCGGCGCCTCGGTATTGGTGAATGAGGTTTCAAGCCAGGCGGAGAGCGGCAAATTGGCGAGCAGATCCAGGCCCGACTCCCGCTTGCTGCTCTCCGCGGTAATTCCCCCCTGCTTCATTTTCTGAACATAGCCATAGAGCTTGAACAGGCGTCCCGCGGGATTCAGCTCCGGGGGAGTGTAGTGGCAGGCGTTACACGACAAGCCTGTCTGGCGCGCATAGCTGGGAACCGCCATCGCCTTGGGCGCCAGATAAAACGTCCCCGCCAGCGCCACCAGGCAACAAAATAAGGTGTTCTTCCTCATTGACCTCTCCTTCTCTCGCGACTCGCGAGGATGAATGACAAGACTGCTGACCATGTGCCTCACCTAAGACGTTGTATGAAGGCTAGCGCTTTCCCCAAGCTCTGCTATTTACTGAAGCGAGACCCCGCGCCCCGCGTAACGATTGTGAGGGAATTGTCGCGTCACGACGTACATTTGGCTGTAACCTTTGTCACAACCGTTTGTGACCGCCATCACAAAAGTGATTTTCACCACGGAGACACGGAGGCACAGAGAAGGCCAATCATTCTGTTCGCATTTTCTCTGTGCGCCTGTGGTGAATAAAAAAAAAGGCGCGGACCTTTGCCATCCGCGCCTTATCCGTCTACCAGGAGGAGGAAACCGTTTTACTTTCCGATCGTGAAGTCAATTTTGGTGTTGCCCGCCACTTTCACCAGCTGCGACGTGGTCTTGCCCTTGTGCCACACAAACGCCTTGTACTGGCCGTCGGGCACGTTCTGGATGAAGTAGCCGCCCAGAATCTGGTCCGTCTCCGCGTAGTAGGGGGTTGGGGTCACGATAATGTAGGCGGACATTTCCGGATGGATGTTGCACAGAACCGGCACCACGCCGGGGTGATCGAACTTGTAGGTGGCCTTCTGGCCAGTGGGAAACGTGCCCAGGTTGTGCTTCAGCTTCTTGTCCCCGCTGATGGAGGGCCAGTACACGTTGTGGGCGGCCGCGTCTTCGTTGTCGAACTCCACCGTCGCGCCCACCGGCACTACCAGCACGTCGGGAAGAAACTTCATTCCCTTCTGATCCATTTTGTAGGCCTGCTTGGGTGCGGGAGCGGGCGCCGTGGCTTGCACCGCCTGCAGGTAAACCACCGACTGCCCGGGAGCGCCCTTGACGCTGCCGCTGAGCGTGCCGGCGCTGGCCGCCAGGCTCAGAGCCAGAAAACAACCGACTGCGACGAGAAAATTCCTTTTCATGATTTCTGCCTTTCCTGAATTCAGCCCTTTCCGGAGCTGATGCTTGGGTTTCATTGCACTGTCAGGATAGGAAACTCGTCACACGAGGCATATGACTTAAATCACGGCCTAATGTGATGGCCATCACACATGGGTGTTCGCCGGCCGAAACGCTGAGGCGTCGTTTCGCTGAGAACAGCGGATGGCAAAGAGAAAGGATTCGGCGGCCCCTGGCGCGCCAGGGCGAAAGCGGATACGGTCTGCGGAAAATGTAACCTGCCAGACCGCACAACATCCAACCCTGCAGGGAGTTGCACGGCTCATGGCAGGGCGGCCTTGCCGGTTGTACGACCGCCAGCCGCACCTTGAGTGTAGCCAAATCAGGTCCATGCTGCGGGCTGCCGGAATTCTGAGCCTCAGCAGGGTGAATATGAGCGATACGGTAGTAGAAAGCTTGATCCTGGATCTGCTGGAATGGCTGGCAAGGCGAGAGCGCAGCTACGGTGAAACGATGGATGCATGGCGGACGTCCTGCCCCAAACTGCCGGTCTGGGAAGAGGCGAACGATCGCGGGCTCGTGACCATAGACGCTGAGCAGGGCCGCAACGTCGTCCGGCTAACGGCGGCAGGTTGGGCTTGGCTTGAGCAGCGTCGGGCTTGCAATGGCTGCAGCAGCTCGCGAAAGTAACGCCCCCCGCGGGTTTCAACCGGACTGCGGCTGTGTCCAGGGTTTGGGATGAGGGGAGATGGCGGTGAAGAGGCAGAGTGTACGCGATGGCCGCATTGATGAACGACGCACCGCTCCCGCACTCAGCGGGGTGCTGGAAACAGCCCTCATCGTTGCGGATGTAGCTCGTGCCGTTCGCTTTTACCGGAAGCTCTTTGCATTTCATGTGCTGGTGCAAAACGAACGCTTATGCTCTTTGAGCGTGAAACCTGGACAGATCTTGTTGTTATTTAAGCGCGGGGGTTCACTTGCTGACATACGTCTGCCCGGCGGAATCCTGCCCGGTGGTATGGACGCCCAGGGCCGCAGCCACATGGCTTTCTCAATTGGGGCAGAACAGCTTGAACCCTGGCGGGGCTGGTTAGAGCACCATGGAGTCGCAATCGAGAGTGCCGTCCGTTGGGAGCGGGGAGGCACCAGCGTATATTTTCGGGATCCCGATGGTAATCTCCTTGAACTGGCTACCCCCGGGGTGTGGGCGAATTACTGAATGGGCGGTTTCGCGGATCAGGCAGTTGTTCGCAGTTTTATGTGGATTTTTGGCTGCCCCCCAGGGATTCGAACCCCGATATGCTGATCCAGAGTCAGCTGTCCTGCCGTTGAACGAGGGGGCAGCGGTTGGTTGCCCGCCAGACGCCGTTCGCAGGCGTCCGCGGGCTGAGTTGATTTTATGGGCGGAAGCGCCAACGGTCAAACCACCAGTTGCCAATTGTCAGTTGCCAGTGACTAGAGTCGAAGTGAGGGGTACCACGCCTCTGCCGCAGGTTGCGTCGCCGTCACCTGGGAGAACCTTCATGTATTCCGCCTTTTTCCGGCTCCGAACTACCGACTGCTGACTCCCAATTCTGCCCACGGACCACTGGCCACTGACAACTGCCTCTGTACAATGGCCACGTGTTTGCCCGGCGCACCAACTGGAAGCTGGCTCCTAATCGCCTCACCCAGGCGCTGCAGCAACGGCGCCAGGCAGGTGCAGAGATTCTCGACTTGACCGAGTCCAACCCCACGCATTGCGGCCTGCATTATGAGGAGGCACAGATCCTCCCCGCCCTGTCTCAGCCGGAGTCGCTGGGCTACGAGCCTGACCCGCGAGGCCTGCGCAGCGCCCGCCAGGCCGTGGCCGCTTACTATGCGGAGCGCGGCGCTGCCGACAACCGGCACATTGATCCCGACCGCATTGTGCTCACCACCAGCACCAGCGAGGGCTATTCCTTCGTGTTCCGCCTGCTCTGCGACCCGGGCGACGAGGTGCTGGTTCCCTGCCCCAGCTATCCCCTGCTGGAAATGCTGGCCGATGTGCAAGACGTGAAGCTGGTTCCTTACCTCCTGTTCTACGACCACGGCTGGCATGTGGACCTGCATTCACTGCGGTCCGCCATCAGCGCCCGGACGCGCGCCGTGATCGTCGTCCATCCCAACAATCCCACCGGCTCGTATATGAAATTCGGCGAGGCGGAGGCGCTCAGCCAGCTCTGCTGCGAACGCGAGCTGGCCATCCTGGCGGATGAAGTTTTTCTCGATTACGCGCACGGCGGGCCGCCACGCCCCAGCTTTGCCGGCAACGAGAAGGCGCTCACCTTCACTCTCAGCGGTTTGTCGAAGATCTCCGCCTTGCCGCAAATGAAGGTGGCCTGGATTGTGACCAGCGGCCCGCCCGAGCTGGCAACCGCAGCCCTGGAGCGGCTGGAAGTGATTGCGGACACCTACCTTTCCCTGGGCACGCCCCTACAACTAGCCACGCCTCGGCTGCTCGGCCAGCGACAGGCTATACGCAGCCAGTTGCTCGGGCGTATTGCCGGCAATTTGTCTGAGCTGGATGCACAGCTGACGGGCCAGAAAGCCTGCCAGCGGCTGGAAATCGAAGGTGGTTGGTATGCCATTCTGCGCGTGCCCGCGACGTGTTCTGATGAAGAACTGGCCGTAGAGCTTCTGAAACGGCATTCCATCCTCGTCCATCCCGGGCACTTTTACGATTTTCCCAGCGACGGATATCTGGTGCTCAGCCTGATCACGCCGGCAGAGACATTCCACGAGGGACTACAGCGCCTGCTGCAGCACGTTTCGGGGGAACCATCCTAATTTCTAACCACAGAGGACACAGAGAGCACAGAGAATTGAAGAATGAAGAATGAAAAACCCGGCAACTGCGATGGCCAGCAAGTTCAACCTTGAAGGCCATGAAAATATCAATTATTTCGATTGGAGAGTGTACGGCTGAAAACCCACTCTGCGTTTCATCAATCGTCAATCGTCATTCATCAATCGTCAATTGCTTCAGCCGGTCAGGAAGGGATTGCTTTCGCGTTCCTCGCCGATGGTAGTCAGCGGACCGTGCCCGGGCACTACGATGGTTTCATCCGGCAGCGCCAGCACGCGCTGGTGCAGCGAACTTATGATCTTCTCGAACGACCCGCCGGGCAGGTCGGTGCGCCCGATGCTGCCGGCAAAAAGCGTGTCGCCGGCAATCAGCTTCTGCTGGGCCGCGAAATACAGGCAGACGCTGCCTTCGGTGTGCCCGGGCGTGTGCAGCACGCTGGCTTCCAGATTCC
>JBLMXE010000422.1:0-6647 GCA_050257615.1 Chlamydiota bacterium
ATCAGCAGAAACATCGCAGCCGGATGAATCGCCGGCGCCTTCCCGCTCAGCAGCCAGTACTTGAAATTCATCATGCCGGCAATGGGCAAATAGCCTTCCACGCCCGCCGGCCGCGCCAAGCCAGTGGTGCTGCCGGTTTCGTACGCCCTTACCCAAAAGTAAAACAACGCGCCCAGGTAAACATTCAACCCGAGAAACGCGAACTGAAACCCACGGCGCAAGGCCTGCGAGCGGTCGCGGCCGGTTCGCCGCACCAGCTTTTTTTTCATGCGCTTGCAGGGTTGTGAAGAAGACATCTGCGGGGGCGGCATTTCAGCGATCATCACACCTGGCGCTTCCGTGGCCATAAGCTGCTCCAAACACATCAGGTTAGGCCACCAGCGCGGCAGGCGGAATGACTTAGGTCACAGGAAGAGACCAGCCTTTAGCCGTTAGCGTTTGGCCCTTAGCTGCATCGGCGACGCCGTCGGTGTGACTCCACTTCCAGCTACCAGCTACTAACTACCGGTTTCTGTGCGCTATCATGCAAGTTGCAGGAGGCAAACGTGCAACGTCGGCAGAATCCCCTGGTTGTGCTGATGTTTGTTCTCATCTTGACTTCTGGACTTACAGCCCGGAGCAATGCATCGCAATCCCAGAACAATTCCGCCAGCAATCAGAAGAACGCCGAGTCCAAACCCGCCGAGAAGGTTCCGGAAATCAGCGGCAATCTAGGTGGCTGCTCGGTGGAGATTCGCGTGATTGATTCGGCGGGCAAGCCGGTTTATGGCGCGCAAGTTTCCGTGCACATGCGCTACGGTTTTGGCGGCTTTCATCGGCTGGATCTGCAGGTCGGCACCAACTCTGAGGGCCGCGTCCGGTTCGTCGGCCTGACCGAGCGCGCCCGTATGCCGCTCTCCTTCTACGCCGACTATCACGGGCGGGAGACGGTGGTGCCGGTGGACCTCAGGGAAAAGTGCCATCAGAAGCAGCACGCGGCTATCCCTGACAAGCCCGCGCCCGCAGCGCAGGACTGAGCCATCAGCACTCAGCCGTCAGCATTCAGCCGTTGAAGTTGGGAAGGTGAAGCAGGAATTCCAAGTAGATTCGGAAACGCTGCCCGGTAGTTTTTCACTGACAACTGACCACCGCTTTTACCTTCCCGCCATATACGTTCCCGTCACATACCCGATCGTGCCGCCCACCAGGACATCCGAGGGGAAGTGTTTTTTAGCGGCTATGCGTGACAGGCTGACCGCGGTAGCGAAGCCGTAGGCACCCCATTTCACCCACTTATTGTGCGGATAGCGGTGTGCCAGCACGCTGGCAAACGCCCAACTCGCTGCCGCGTGGCCCGAGGGAAAGGACTTGCCGCCGTCCCAGAACTCGCCATTGGCAGGTACGCTATAGGGATATTGCCGGTCGGCGGCAAATTTAAACACTTCATTGATTCCGGCAGCTGCCCCTGCGGCCTCCAGTGCCGTCCAGCCATTTTCCCGCAAGGTGTCGTGGTGGCGGGCGCAACCACCGGCCCACATCAGCCCGGCGGTCCCAAACTCCATTCCCACGCCGACGTTGGACCACAGGCTGGCCGTATTCTGCCGGCTGAGTGAACGGTTATGGCTGTTGACCGGCCCGTCCACCTCGGCGATGAGCAGGCCGGTGGCGGCAAGAACCGGGAGTTCCCATTTCAGATTGCGGGGGCGAACGGCGTCGCGCGGGGCGGTTCGCAAGCCTTGACCCAGGGCGGCTGCGTCACTATGCAGTTGCGCTTCTGTAGCCGGCAGGCAGCCTGCCGCCGGCGCATTAATTTGGGTTTGAGCAGGGCTGTTCATCCCCCAGCCCACAGCTGCCAGCAAAGCCATCCCCAGAACCGCAACACGATAGCGGCTCACATAAGCCTCATATGGGTATTCCCGAAACTCTGGACGGACTGCCTGTTGGATGCAATTCTGGGCTTGTGCGAAACACGACCGGCACTGAATTTCAGGCCCATTGAACTTGTGAAATCTTGAAACCTGCGAAACTTTGAAACCCCATGATCAGCAGTGTAGGAGAAAATCAACGGTTGGCCAGGAACTACTCTAACTGAGAAACTGGCAACTGGGAACTGCCGTTTGACGCTCTTCCGCCGTAAACGCTAAAATAACTGGGTTTGCCTGTATCTGCCGCCCCGCTCTGGGACGGGCCGCTGCCCGCAGGCTGCAGCGCGGAACACAGCAAGCAAAAATTGCGCCTTTCCCATGCGCCGGACGTGCGCCTGGGAGTCCAAAACCGAGAGAGGCACCATGTACGCAGTCATTCGTGCCGGGGGAAAGCAGTATCGCGTAGCGCCCGGCGATGTGATCCGGGTAGAAAAGCTGGCTGAGGAACAACGCCAGGACGGTAACGTCCGGTTTTCTGACGTGCTGCTGGTGTCCGGAACCGAAGGTGAGGCCAGCCGGCCGCAGTCCGAAGCCAGCGTCACCGGCCGCGTGCTGGGCGACGGCCGCGGCGACAAGATCCTGGTGTTCCATTACAAGCGGAAGAAGCAGTACAAGAAGATGTTTGGCCATCGCCAGCCCTTCACCGCCGTGCGCATCACTGAGATCGCCTTCGGCGGGCAGCGCTTCACCGCCCCTGAGGAGCCGGCGCGCAAGCCCAAGCCAAAAAAGGCGACGCCCGAGGCGGAGCGCGGCGAAGAGACTGCCCAAGCGGCCAGCCCGGCGAAAGGGGCCGCGGCCAAGAAGAAGAGCGCGCCCAAGGCAAAGGCTGGCGCTTCCAAGAAGAAAAAGAAGTAGTCAGTAGTCGGGAGTCAGCAGCTACTAGCTAGAAGCTAGTAGCTCATCAGCTAGGAGCTTTTATGGCCCACAAAAAAGGATTAGGCAGTTCACGCAATGGCCGCGATTCCAATGCCCAGCGGCTGGGATTCAAAGCTTTCGGCGGCCAGGTGGTCCCCGGCGGCACCATCATCGTGCGCCAGCGGGGCACACGGGTAAAGCCCGGCCTCAACGTCGGCCGTGGCAAAGATGACACCCTGTTCGCCAAGATCACTGGCCGGCTCAAGTTCGTGGACAAGGGCTCCATGGGCAAGTTCGTCATGGTCGAACCCGTTTCCGAATCGTAATTAAAACCGCAGAGGACGCCAAGGACGCAGAGGAACCAACTTCATTTCGAATCCCTTTTTGCGCGGGCCTCGTCGGCGTACGAGGCCTTTTGCTTTGTCTGGTTGACTTAAATCTGGAGTTCCTTAAATCTGGAATCCGCATAGGTCTTGGCCCTCCAGCGATTTGGCCAAGAGCCAACGGCCAAAAGCCAACGGCTGGTTTTTGATGTTCATAGATGAAGCCAAAATCCGGGTCAAAGCCGGTGACGGCGGCAACGGCTGCATGGCCTTCCGGCGGGAGAAGTTTGTGCCCCGCGGCGGGCCCTCGGGCGGCGATGGCGGCAAGGGCGGCGACGTGGTTATGGAATCCAGCGAGCGCCACAACACGCTGGTGCACTTCCGCTTCAATCCCGAATACAAGGCGGAGCGGGGCCGCCACGGCGAAGGCTCCAACCGCAAGGGACACGATGGCAGCGACGTGCTGCTCAAGGTGCCGGTGGGTACGATTCTGTACGACGATGAAACTGGCGAGCGGCTGCATGATTTCTCCCACCCCGATGAGCGGCTGGTCATTGCCCGCGGCGGGCGAGGTGGCCGCGGCAATGCCCGCTTCGCAACTTCCACCCATCAGGCGCCGCGCGAGTGCGAGCCTGGCCGCCCCGGCGAAGAGCATGCTTACCGGCTGGAACTCAAGCTGCTGGCGGATGTTGGCCTGGTCGGCTACCCCAACGTGGGCAAGTCCACGCTGATTTCCCGCATCTCGGCGGCGCGTCCCAAAATCGCCGATTACCCCTTCACCACCCTGCAGCCCAACCTGGGCGTGGTGGCCATCGGCAAGGAAGGCGATCCCGACCAGGTCAGCTTTGTGGTGGCCGATATTCCCGGTCTAATCGAGGGCGCGCACACCGGCGCCGGGCTGGGAACGCAGTTCCTGCGCCACATCGAGCGCACCCGGCTGCTGGTACATCTGGTGGACGTTTCCGACTCCAGCGGACGCCCCGACCCGGTGCGCGATGTGGAAGTCATCGTGGGCGAACTCAAGAGCTTTGGCGCGCACCTGGAGGACAAACCCATGCTGCTGGCCGCCTCGAAAATGGATATCGCCAGCAAGGACAAGCTGGCCAAGCTGCGCCGCTATGCCAAAAAGCACGGCCTGGAGCTGTACCCGATTTCCGCCGCCACGGGGGAGGGGGTGGAACAGCTGAAGCTGGCCATGTCCCGCAGGCTGGAAGAACTGCGCCACCAGGAATCAGAGGCAGTGGCGGAATAACGATCAGATTAGTGGCGCGGGCGCCCCCGGCCGCTTCCCTCTTGCAACCTTCGCCAATTAACGCCAAACTACTGCTGAGAACCGAACGCAGTTCATGAATCTCGCCCTGTTCGGCGGTACCTTCGATCCCGTGCACAAAGGTCATCTCGCGCTAGCCCAGGCGGCGCAGCAGCGCTTTGACCTGAAGCAAATCCACTTCGTCCCTGCCAATGTGCCGCCCCTGCGCGCTGGGCAGCCGCTGGCTCCGTTTGAGGACCGTTACGCCATGCTGGCTCTGGCCACCCTGCAGGAGAAGGCTTTCTTCCCTTCACGGTTGGAAGCGCCGCAGGGCGACAACCCTGGGGAAGTTATTGAAATGCCACGCCCACGAAAGAGGGCCAAGGCGACGCATAGCGGCCACATGCACCATCATGGCGGGGCCGGCGCAAACTATTCCATTGATACGGTACGCCGCTTCAAGCGCGCCCTGGGCAAGAGTGACCGCCTGTTTTTCATCGTCGGCATTGACGCTTTCCTGAAGATCGCGCAGTGGAAGGAGCCGGAGGCGCTGCTCAGCGAGGCGGAGTTTATCGTAGGCAGCCGGCCCGGGCACAGCCTGGCCCAAGTGGCGGAGGCGCTACCCGAGAGCATGCGCCCCAAGAAGGCGGTGAGCCAGGCTTTTCGCAAGCAGCCGGCACAGGGCGAACTGGTGCTGGGCCCGGCGCACATCCACTTTCTGGAGGGAGTGGACGTGCCCGTTTCCTCCACCCAGATTCGGGCTGCGGTAGCCGGCGGGCGCTCTCTGGCGCGCTTTGTACCGGAACCGGTGGCGGAGTACATCAGGAAGATGCGGCTGTACCGGGAAGCTAGGGCGCAGGATACAGGAACGTGAAGCGCTGTCGGCCTTCGGCTCTCGGCTCTCGGCCGCAACATGCCGAAGGCCGATGGCCGACGACCGAGGGCATAAGTTGCAAGTTGGATCACGGATCGTCTCGACAACATATGGCCAAGAAGAACAACCCCAAGCAGCAGGTCTCGCAGGCCATCAGCGCTTGCGTGGAGAAAAAGGCGGAAGACGTTGCCATCCTGGAGATGGAAAAGGGCTCCGGCGCCTTTACCGACTATTTCGTGGTGTGCAGCGGCACTAATCCGCGGCAGATTCAAGCTATCTCTGACGAGGTGGAGCAGCGCTTGGAGAAGGTGGGCCTGCACCCCGCCCATGTCGAAGGATATAAGCAGGCGGAGTGGGTACTGCTCGACTACGTGGATTTTGTGGTGCACGTCTTCTCCCAGAAGGCGCGCAAATACTACGACCTGGAGCGCTTGTGGAAGGCGGCGCGGCGGCTGGAACCGTCGGAATTGACTGCCCGGCGCAGCCGCACCCGCACCGATGCGGCGGAAGTCGGGCACTCGCGCCGCCGGAAGGCGTGAGCGACAATGGCGCAGGCTGAACAGGACAGCAAGCCTTCCCCGGTGAGCAGCGCATCCAACACCGGCTCCGCCGCAGCTGCGCCTGCACCCTCTTCTTCCCCCGAACAGATTCTTGCCTCCTGGATTGCCGCTGATCCGCTCTCGCTCGACCTCATGGACAAAGTCAGGCGCGTGGCTGCCAGCACCTCGACCGTCTTGATCCGCGGCGAGAGCGGCACGGGTAAGGAACTGCTGGCCTGGGTGATTCATCACCTCAGCGCCGGTCGCGACGAGCCCCTGGTCAAGATTGACTGCGCCAGCCTGCCCCGCGAGCTGATGGAAAGCGAGCTTTTCGGCTACGAGCGCGGCGCTTTCACCGGCGCTTCGCAGATGAAGCGCGGGCGCCTGGAGCTGGCCGGGGCGGGCACGCTGGTACTGGATGAAATCGCAGCCCTTACTCCCGCTATGCAGGCCAAGCTGCTGCGCGTTCTGGAAGATAAGCGTTTCGAGCGCCTGGGTGGCAATCGGTCCATCTCACTGGCCGCGCGCATCATCGCCCTGACCAATGCCGACCTGGAGAAGGCCGTGGCCGAGGGCGCCTTCCGCCAGGATTTGTTTTACCGCCTCAACGTTATACCCCTGGCGGTTCCGCCCTTGCGCGAGCGCCGTGGCGACATCCCGCCCCTGATCGCGCATTTTCTACGGCAGCTGACTGAATTGCACCGCCGCCCAGCTGCGAAGATTTCCGCCGCCTCCGTGGCGCTGCTCGAGTCGTATGAGTTTCCCGGCAATGTCCGCGAGCTGCGCAACCTGCTGGAGCGCGCCCTGATACAGGGCCAGAACCCTGAAATCACGCCTGCCGACCTGCCCCAGCGCCTGCGCGAGAGCAGCCCCGGAAAGATGACCCTGGAACAACTGGAGCGC
>JBLMXE010000423.1:0-18791 GCA_050257615.1 Chlamydiota bacterium
ATACATGGGCATACTGATATTGTTCTCTACCCGGTGCAGCTGTGGTGCAGTGAGCTTTCCCCTCCTTCGGGATAGCACCGAGGATCGGCCCGGTACGAAAGCCGATGTCCCGAACGCTCCATACCGGCTTGCGCGCAAATGCGTTGATCCGAGCCTCCGGCCTGCCACGCCGCCTTGTATGGGCCACCATTGCCTGCTCTGTGCTCATAGCGACGTTGGCCGGAGTCATTCTTTATGGCGAGTACCAGGAACAACTGCAATACTGGCGAGAAAGGTTAATTCGCATCGCCGACGTCAACCAGCTCCTTCTGCAAAACTGGAGTAGGGAACGGAGGGAAGATGCGCAGCTACTGGCCTCCTTCCGGAGCACGGAAATGGCCGTCCTGAGCTCCCCCGACCCGGAACCGGGAAGACCTTCATGGCAGCAAAGGCTTCAAGAGGAGCTTGTCTCCGTTGCCAACACCTACTCCTATGAGGGGGCCTACATACTGAATATCTCGGGGCAAGTGGTCGCCCGATCCGACGGTTCACCTCCCCTCGCTCCTGAACTGACTCGACAGATGGCCTTCGCCTCTCAGGCAAAAATCCTCACTCTTACCTCCGCGGCGACACAGCCCGGCTACCCCCGCCTGGCATTTATCCATCCCATTCACGCCCGCCGAAGGGCGGGAGTTAACGACAAGTCAGGCGTCCTCATCGGTTGTGTAGCTCTGGTCACTCGCCCGGAGACTATCGCCTCGCTGCTGCTTGCAGGCCCCCGCGGCACCACAACCGGAGAGACAGTCCTGGCAATACTACGACCAAAGCAACTCACATTCATCTCCCCACTGCGGCATTGGAAGCAGCAACATCTGCAGCTTTCGCCAGGTATGCCGGCACAACTGACATTGCTGGAGAAGCGCGCGTTCTTTGGAGCCTACCCCGACTATCGGGGAGTTAGCGTGCTGGTTGCAACTCGCTACCTGCCCGAACTGGGGTGGGCCATGGTAACCAAGGTAGATCGCAGGGAATCTCTGGCAGCTTTTCAGCAGACTCTAATTCTTGGTATCTCTGTGGCGCTGCTGGCGATTCTTTTCCTCGTGAGTCTGGCCACCGCTTGGTCACGGCACCAGCGGGTCCAGCATCTGCAGTCGGACCTGGCCCGGGGCAAGCAAACGGAAGAGAACTTGCGCCGCTCCGAGGAGCGCTTCTGGGTGGCCCTGGACAACTCCCCCGTCGTCGTCTTCAACCAGGACCGGGAACTGCGCTACACCTGGATCAACAAGCCGGATCCACCATGGTCGGAGGTGGATTATCTGGGTAAAACCGACGAGGAAATCATCGGCGTCGCAGACGGCAGCCGGCTGAGCGCTCTGAAGCGGCCGGTACTCGAGAGCGGAATTGGCACCCGCAAAGAATGGTCCTTCGTTTATCGCGGCCAGAGACGCGATTTTGACATCAATATCCAACCGTTACGCAATCAAGCCGGGGACATTGTTGGCATCACCTGCGCCAGCACCGACATTACCGAACGCAAGCGCGTGGAACAACAACTCAAGGACTCGGAGAAGAAATACCGTCGCCTTTTTGAAGCTACAGAGGCTTTTGCCCAAGCCGACATGGCAAGGAACTTGCTCGAATTTAATCCTGCCTTTCAGCACATGCTGGGCTATTCTGCCGAGGAACTGGTCCATTTGACTTGCGCCGACCTCACCCCCGCCCGCTGGCTGGCAGTCGAAGAGCAGATTATTGAACAGCAGGTACTGCAGCGCGGGTATTCCGATATTTACGAAAAGGAATATCGCCGCAAAGACGGCACTGTCTTTCCCGTGGAACTCCAGACATTTCTTATACGGGATGATGCCGGCCAGCCGGTCGGATTGTGGGCCGTGGTTCGCGACATCACCGAGCGCAAGCGGGCAGAAGAACGCCTTCGCGAATACGAAAAAGTGGTCGAAGGCTTAGAGGAAATGATCGTGGTGGTTGACCGTGACTACCGCTACCTAATTGCCAATCGCGCCTTCCTCACCTATCGCGGCTTGCGGAGAGAGCAGCTTATCGGCCAGTCCCTGGCCGAAGTATTGAATCCTGGTGTCTTCGAAAATTTTCTAAAAGCAAAACTCGACAGGTGCCTGGAAGGGCACACGGTTATTTTCGAGATGAGGTACAACTATCCCCACCTGGGCGAGAGGGACTTGTTGATATCCTACTTTCCCATCGAAGGCCGGAATGGGGTGGACCGAATCGCTTGCGTCTTGCAGGACATCACCGACCGTAAGCGGGCGGAAGAGGCGTTGCGCGATTCGGAAACTCGCTACCGGCTCCTGTTTGAACACAACCCCGCGGGCATGTTCCGCTGCACCCCGGATGGCAAAATGCTGGAGGTTAATGACGCATTCGCTCGCATTTACGGATACACCTCGCGCGACGAGGTCCTGCGCTTCCCTGCCGGCCACTTCTACATGCGGCCGGAAGAAAGAGAGCCCTTGGTTGCGCGGCTGCGTCAACAGGGCGGTTTAACCGATTACGAGTTCTGCGGCCGCCACCGGGACGGAACCCCAGTCTGGGTGCTGGCGAATATCGCATTTGTTCCTGGTCAACACGGCGCTGATGACCTGCTAGAAGGCACCTTCATTAATGTTACGCGCCGCAAGAACGCAGAAGCCGCCCTGCAGCGTTCAGAAGCGCAACTGCGCGCCTTCATAGACAATGCTCCCTACGGAATTTTCCGCTATGCCGGCGATCATTTCTTAAGTGCGAATCCCGCCCTGATCCACATGCTTGGATATACCAACGAAGCGGAAGTGCTGGCCCTCAGCGTGTCGGCTGATGTGTTCGATCCCAGTGCCGAATACCGGGACCTAATGGCGCTCTCCGGCCAACAGCTGCATTTCGGGCCGGTCGAGGCCAAGTGGAGGCGCCGCGACGGCACTCCACTGGTGGCCCGTCTGCGGGGCCGCGTGGCCCAGAATGGCAAAAGAATCATCGAAGCCATCGCCGAAGACATAACCCAGCAGCGTGCCCTGGAAGAACATCTGGGGCAATCTGACCGCTTAGAGGCACTGGGCCGCCTGGCCAGCGGTGTGGCCCACGATATTAACAATCTCCTACTCGGCGTTACTCTGAACCTGGAGCACGCGGCCGGGCGGGCAGGACCACCGAATTCCTCTCTGCAAGAAGACATTCAGCAAGCGCTCCAGGCCGCCACGGGCGCCGCCGCAGTGATCCGTCAGTTACTGGTGTTTGGCCGCAAACGCTCCCGCCAACAGCAGGCGGTGAACTTGAACGATGTGATCATCAGAAGCCTGGACTTGGTGCACCACCTGGCGGGCGAGAAAATCCACGTCAACCTGCAATTGGGCCAGCACCTGGGTTTGGTAACAGCCGATCCCATCCATGTTCAACAGGTCGTTCTGAACCTGGTCGCCAACGCTCGCGACGCCATGGCTGGCCAAGGTCAGATCAAGGTAAGCACCAGAAATATTGACCTGCAGAGTCCCCCAGCGGGTGAATATTTCACCGCCGCGCCTCAAGCTGGGAACTACGTCGTGCTGGAAGTGAGCGACACCGGCGCCGGAATCAGCCGGGAAGCGCTCGCTCACATCTTCGAGCCTTTCTACACCACCAAAAAGGAAGGCTCCGGCCTGGGACTCTCCACCAGTTACGGCATCGTAACCCAGAACTCCGGCTATATGTCGGTGCGGACAGAGTTGGGGCACGGCACTGCAGTCAGATCCTACTTGCCGCGACTGGCTGAACCTTCCCTTGAGAGTGGGCTGCGCCGCGTAAGCTGAGAGATGTAGCTCTCGCAAGTATTCTTATAAAGGGATGCCCAGGACTCGCCCCGCTTTTATCGGTTTGGCGTATGGTGAGCGCGGCAGGATTCGAACCTGCGACCCATGCCTTAAAAGGGCATTGCTCTACCAACTGAGCTACGCGCCCACTCTACCTTGAATCTACCATATCCGTGGCAGGCGGCTCATTCCGCCGCCAGCAGGCCGGCGTGCAGTTGCGCCGCTCGCCTTGTGGTTGCCGGCGCTGACAGCTGCTCGCCTACTTCTTCCCACCCCTCAGCCCCGCAGCCCGCTCCTGCTCTCTCTTCGCCTCGGCCGCGCGCCCCAGGTGCTGGTAGGCTTCCGCCAGGGTGGCATGAGCCGCCGCCATCTGCGGCAAACGCGCCACGGCAATCTCCAAATGCGTGGCCGCGCCTTTCCAGTCGCCGGTATGAGCCAGCGCCTGGCCCATTTCGTAGTAGGCCCAGGCCGCCTGCGGCTGCAGTTCGATCGCCTTACGCAAAAACGGAACGGCTGCCGCATATTGCCGCTCCTGCAACTTGGCCGTCCCCGCCGCAAACTGCGCCAGGAACATCCCGGGATGGCCCTTCACCACGGCCTGCAAGGCGGCGCTTGCCTTCTGCGGCCTGCCGTCTCCGATTTCCTGCATCGCGTCTTCCACTTTGTTGGCCAGCGCAATTTCGTCCTTGGGATCGGTGCCCGTGACTGCCGTCTCGTTCAGTGAAACCGACTTCTGCAATCCCACATATCCCAGCGACGCCAGCTTCTGCAGTTCGCTGGAGCTCAACTGGGCGCCGCTCGCGGCCTTGCCCGCCATGCGTCCGTTGAAGGCGACCAACTGCATCGCCATGGTCCCGGCGGTGGCCTGCGAACTGCCTGCGAGGTTGTGCGCGGCGCCGGGATCGGATTCCACGTCGTAAAGTTCCGGCTTGGGCGCGCGAATGTACAGATACTTGCCCGCCCGCCATGACTCCAGCCCGCTCCAGCCGAAGCCCTCCCGCGCAAAGTCCGAGCGCGCGTACGCCGCCTCGCCCATGCCCGCCTGCCGCATGGCCCGCAACAGCGATTGCCCTTGCATCTGCGGCGGCACGGGCACGCCGGCCACCTGCAGAGCCGTGGGCGCCACGTCCACCAGCCGCACATGCTGCGCCGCCTTCCCGGCACGGTTCTGCGGCAGCTTCAGCAGCAGGGGCACGCGAATAGTTTCGTCGTAAAGGAAGACGCCGTGCGTCTGCTCGCCGTGTGCTCCCAGCGACTCGCCGTGATCGCTCGCCACCACGATCAGCGCCCTGTCGTACAGTTTGCGCGCGCGCAGGGCGGCCAGCAGTCTGCCCGCCTGCGCATCCGCGTACTTGATCTCGCCGTTGTACGCCGATCCCGCGCGTGCGTAGCGGGCCGGCGGTTGATAGGGCGCATGTGGGTCGTTCAATTCCACCCAGAGAAAAAAAGGGCCCTTCCCTGGCCGCTGCAGCCAGGCCAGAGCGCGCGCCGCCACTTCCCCGCCCCGCCGCTCCACCGTGCTGTAGCGGCTCTCGCCGGCGTTCGGCAAGTGGAACCCGGCATCGTATGTGTCGAAGCCGCGGTCAAAGCCGGGGGCAAAGCCACCGCGCGGGTCCAGCGCCAGCGCGCCCACGAATGCTGCCGTGCGGTATCCCGCCCCATGCAGCAGTTCAGGCAAGTAAGGCAGCGTGGCCGCCAGCCCCGCGCCATATTCGCTGACGTGGTTATAAGGTGGATAAGTACCGGTCAGCAGCGCCGCATGCGAAGCCACCGTCTCCGGCGCTTGCGCATAGGCGTGCTCGAAGACGACACTTTGCTTCGCCAGTGCGTCCAGGTTGGGCGTCAGCCCGCCCTTCGCTCCCAGGAACCCCATGCGGTCAGTGCGCGTGGAGTCGAGCGTAATGAGAATGATGTTGGGTTTTTCCGCCGCCAGCAAGCTCGCCGCGCCCAGCAGCAATACCGCCACCGAGCACCACCGCATCACTTCTGTCATCAGTCCGCGCATTCGCAGTCCCTAGGCCTTGTACCCTTCCGCGGCCAGCGCCCGCCCCAGTTCGCGCAGCAGAAATTGCACGTTCTCCTCGGTAGCCAGAGGGCCCATGATCCCAATGCGGAACACCTTGCCCGCCAGCGGTCCGAATCCGCCCTGAATCTCTATGCCCGGCTCCTCCAGCAGCCGTTTCCTTACTTTGGCATCGTCCACGCCCGCCGGCACGCACACCGTATTCAACGTGGGGATTCGCTTCCCCTCGGGCACGAACATCCGCAGGCCCATCGCCTCAACGCCGTTCACGAACATCTCATGGCAGCGTTGGTGGCGCTTCCAGCGCTTCTCTGCGCCCTCTTCCGCCACCAGCATCAAGGCTTCACGCAGCCCATAGAACATGGAGATGGGCGCGGTGTGGTGATAGCGGTGCGAGACCGTCGAATAGTCGTAAATCAGTTTCAAATCGAAATACCAGCTGGGCACCGGTGTGGACCGCCGCCCCAGCCAGTCCATGGCCCGCCGCGACAGCGCTATGGGCGAGAGTCCGGGCGGACAGCTCAAGCCTTTCTGGGTGCAGCTATAGGCCACGTCAATGCCGGTCTTATCCACCTCCACCGGAAAGCCGCCCAGTGAGGTTACGCAGTCGGCGATCACCAGCGCCCCGGCTTCGTGCGCAGCCGCGCAGATGGCTTGCCCCGGCTGCAGCGCTCCCGTCGAAGTCTCCGCATGCACATACGCCACCACCTGCGGCTGCTCCTGCCGGATGAACTCCCGCGCCTCCTCATCGCTGAACGTGCCGCCCCAGGCCTTCTCCAGGCGCACCACGGTTGCCCCGTGCCGCTTGGCCATCTCCGCCATGCGGTCGCAGAAGAAGCCGTTGGCGAAGACGGCGACCTTCATGCCCGGCTCCACGAAA
Source organism: Chlamydiota bacterium (assembly GCA_050257615.1). Taxonomy (GTDB): domain Bacteria; phylum Acidobacteriota; class Terriglobia; order Terriglobales; family Acidobacteriaceae; genus JAICWP01. Next base: position 6,677 of record JBLMXE010000423.1, read on the forward strand.
TTGGAGACGGCCGCCTCCATGCCTCCGCTGCCCGTACCCGAGACCGCCAGCGTGATGCCCTGTTCGGCTCCGTAAGTCATCTTCAGCAGCCGCTGCACGTCTTCCATCACGGAGAAGAAAAACGGGTCAACGTGGCTGACAATGGGCTTGGATAAGGCTTCGTACACCCGCGGATGCACCTGCGTCGGCCCGGGGCCAAACAGGTACCGCCGTGGCGGTTGGAGTTGGGAGAATTTCTGTGCACTGATCTGATCGGCGGTAGTGGCCATTCTTTCCTTTCCCTGGTTCGTCCCTTTGGATGCGGCAGGCTGGCGGTGGCATCTTCGGAGCCTTTCCTGCTCCGAATGCCTGCCCCACCAGGTAAACTTAATTGTTTTTACCACGACGAGGGCGCCAAGTTGGCATCATTCTGTTGGCCGCCCAATTCGGGAATCACCACAAGGCGCTCCTGCCAATGCCCCGCCTTGACTTTGCCCCCGCTTTGCACTAAAAGCTAAGCATCTCAAGTTCCCAGCGACCCAAACCAATAGCACGCGTGTTGTCGCCAGCCCTCAGTCCGATTCCCGGTTTCGGGCCACTTATGAAAGCGGGGCCCTGCCATGAGCAAGATTAAGTGGCTCCTGGTTGCCGCTGTAATTTGCGCCGCCGCCGGCCTGCTCTACTCCCAGCTTCCTGGGCTCAACCGCTATCGCGGTGATCACAAGCTCATCATTTTGGGCATTGACGGCATGGATCCCCAACTGCTGGAACGATTTATGCGCGAAGGCAAGATGCCCAACTTCGCCGCCCTGGCACATCAGGGCTCACTGCGGACCCTGACCACCAGCACCCCCCCGCAGAGCCCGGTCGCCTGGTCCAATCTGACCACCGGCCTCGATCCTGGCGGCCACGGCATCTTTGACTTTGTCCATCGCGATCCCGCCACCATGCAGCCCTATCTTTCCACCTCCAAGGTGGAACCGCCCAAGCACAACCTGACCCTGGGCTCCTGGGTCATCCCCCTGGGCGGCGGCACCGCCGAACTGCTACGCCATGGCGAGCCCTTCTGGAACATTCTGGAAGAGCACGGCATCCCCACCAGCGTCTTCCATATGCCCGCCAACTTCCCGCCCAGCGCCTCCAAGGCCCGCACCCTGGCCGGCATGGGCACACCTGACCTGCGCGGCGGTTACGGCACCTTCAGCTTCTATAGCGACGATCCCACGGTGCAGGCGGGCGAGGTCGAGGGCGGGGAAATCATCCCCGTCATGGTGCGGAACTGGCGCGTTTCCGCCAACCTGGAAGGTCCCAAGAATAGCTTTCGCAAAGGCTGGCCGCCGGCGCTGGTTCCCTTCACGGTTTCCGTTGATCCCGTTTCCCCGGTGGCCAAGATCGCCATTCAGGACCAGGAATTTATTCTGCGCGAAGGCGAGTGGAGCGGCTGGGTGCACGTGGATTTTTCCCTTATTCCTGGCCTGGAGAACGTCAGCGGCATCTGCCGCTTTTTCCTGAAGCAGGTGCACCCGCGCTTCCAGCTCTATATTTCCCCGGTCAACATTGACCCCGCCAATCCCGCCCTGCCCCTGTCAACCCCTGCCAGCCTTTCCCGCGACTTGTGGCGCGAGGCAGGCGACTTCTACACCCAGGGCATCGCGGAAGACACCAAGGCGCTTTCCGATGGCGTGCTCGACGACGGTGAGTATCTGCAGCAGGCGCGCGAAGTAGGCGCCGAGCAGCGCCGCATCTTCAACGCCGAGTTCCCCAAATTCCACCGCGGCGTGTTCTTCTTTTACTTCTCCAGCCTCGACCTGAACGCGCACATGATGTGGCGCCTGATGGACCCGCATCACCCGGCTTATGACCCCACGCTGGCGGCGCAGTACGGCAACGCTCTGGAGAGCTTTTACGAGCAGATTGACCGCGTGTTGGGAAAAGTGCTGCCCACACTGGATGCCAACACCACCCTGCTGGTCCTTTCCGACCACGGCTTCGCGCCCTTCTACCACTCCTTCAACCTGAATACATGGCTGCTCGACAACGGCTATATCGCGCTCAAGCCGGGAACCGATCAGGAGCAGGGAGAATATTTCACCAATGTGGACTGGAGCCGAACCCGCGCCTATGGCCTGGGCTTGAACGGCCTCTATCTGAATCTGAAAGGACGCGAGAAGAACGGCATTGTGCAGCCCGGAGCCGAGGCCAATTCTCTGCTGGATGAGCTAGGCGCCAAACTTCTGGCGGTGCGCGATCCCTCCACCGGCCTGCCCGTGATCACGCGCATGAGCCGCACCTCGGAGGTTTATCACGGGCCCTACGTGCAGGAAGCCCCCGACTTTATCGTGGGCTACAACCGCACCTACCGCGCCGGCTGGAAGACCATTCTGGGCGCATTCCCCCGTCAGCTTTTTGAGGACAATACCTACGCCTGGAGCGGCGACCACTGTATGGACTACAGCCTGGTGCCCGGCGTGCTGCTCAGCAACCGCAAGATTGAGGCCGGCGCGCCCGCCCTCACAGACATCGCCCCCACAATTCTGGCAGAGTTTGGAATCGCTCCTGCCCAGGGTATGATGGGGCATTCGGTGTTCCAGTCGCCGGCTGCGCCCCAATCCCAAACTGCGTCGCTAGGCCGTTGAGGAGACTACTCTCATGTTTGGTTACAAGCTGAAGATTGAAGACGACCTGCTGGAAAAGCTGAAGAAGTGCTCTGAGACGGCGGGCTACGCCTCGGTGGATGAATTCATTATTCACGCGCTGGAGAAGGAGACCACCGCGATTCTGGGACCTGAGAGCAGTTCGGCTTCCGAAGAGGAGATCAAGAAGCGCCTGCGCGGCCTGGGCTACATCGAGTAGGCCGACATCAGCCCCGTCAGGGGCGCAATGATAAAGTCCAGGACGGAAGTCCTGGGAAATAAGTTCTAATACTGATACGAGTCCTGCAGGGACGGCACGCGAAAATCCATGGTTCCCGGCACCCCAACTTCGGCCTTTGTTCTTCTACCGCTTGCCTCCAGCCACGCCCTCATCTTTCTTCTGGTCCTCTCCATCCTCACCGGCCTGGTCATGATCGTCCTCTTCGGCTACCTTTCCGACCAGAAGGCCGTCCATCGCGCCAAGGACCAACTGCGCGCTCAAATGCTCGCCGTGCGCCTCTTCCAGGACCAACCCCAGGTCGTGCTCCGCGCCTACGGCCGGATTATCACCGGCACCGGCCGCTACCTGCGCGTTTCTTTCAAGCCGCTGGCCGTCATCATCCTGCCTATGATCGCCCTGCTCGTCTATGGCGATCGCTACCTGGGCTCGCTTCCCTTCCAGACCAACCAGCCCATTCTGCTCAAAGCGCAACTGGACAAACCCGACGCTCTGGACAATGTGGCTCTTCGCCTCCCACCTGGCTTGAACGAATCCGCGCCCGCGGTCCACATCGCTGATAATAACGAAGTGGACTGGCGCCTGGTCGCCTCCGCGGATGGCAACTACACCGTAAATGTTCTGGCCGGCGGCCAGGAAATTGGCAAGCAGGTGGTGGTTTCCAACAACCTCGCGCATCTTTCGGAATGCCGCCTGCGCGGCCGCCTCTGGCAGCGCCTGCTCGATTGCGCTGAACCCGCATTGCCGGCCAATGCGCCCGTCCAGTTGCTGGCGGTAAACTACCCCGCGCGCGACTTTGACCTCGGCCCCTGGACCACCAACTGGCTGGTCATCTACTTCGTCGTCTCCCTGGCCGCTGCTGTGCTTTTCAAATTTGTTCTGGGAATTGAGATATGAGCCGACTCCCCGTTTCGTTTGTCATCCCGAGCGAGCGCGACCGAGCGGATGCGAGGAAGCGCGAGTCGAGGGACCTTGTGCTTCCCCTGTCAATGCCGCGTCCTCTCCCCCCTCTCGAAGACATTGATTGTGCAGGAATAAGTAAAGCCGGCCTCCCAATTATTCCCCGCTCCTCTCTTTTTAAGCTCCTGCTCTGGTTCCTCCCCCTCATCCTCCTCATCCCCCACCGTGCCGAAGCCTACGTCGGCCCGGGCGCGGGTTTCGCCGTCCTCTCCTCTTTCTGGACCCTCTTCGTCGCCTTCTTCTATTCGCTCTACGCTTTCGTAACCTGGCCCCTGCGCCAGTTGTTCCGCTTTCTGCGTCACCGCAAGGCCTACGGCAAAGCCGGCGCCAAGCGCGTGGTTATTCTGGGTTTCGACGGCATGGACCCCAGGCTGGCGGAACGCTACATGGCGGAAGGCAAGCTGCCTCACCTCACCCAACTGCGCGACCGCGGCACCTTTCAGCGCCTGCAAACCACCTTCCCACCTATCTCGCCGGTAGCCTGGTCCACCTTCCAGACCGGCTCCAATCCCGGCAAGCACAACATCTACGACTTCCTGGCCCGCGACACCGGCAACTACCTGCCGTTCCTCTCTTCCGCCCAGATCAACGGCCCCAAGCGCCACTTACGCCTGGGCAAGTTTTCCATTCCCCTGGGCAAGCCACAGATCAAGCAACTGCGGCGCTCCAAGCCTTTCTGGCACTGGCTGAGCCAAGCCGGCGTCTTTTGCTCCATCCTGCGCGTGCCCGTCACCTTCCCGCCGGAAAAATTCTCCGGCGTACTGCTTTCTGGCATGTGCGTTCCGGATTTGAAAGGCAGCCAGGGCACCTTCTGTTTCTGCACCACACGAGGCGAGGGGCAGAAGTTCGAGGAAGGCGGCGTTCGCATTTCCATGGACCGCCGCAACGGATCACTTCAGTCTTACATTCCCGGGCCCGACGACCCCTTGAGCGACCAGCCGGGCAAGGAACTGCGCGCCCAGTTCCGCCTGCGCGCCTTTCCCGAGCGCGGCGAAGCCCGCATCGAGCTTGATACCGAGAGCCTTACTCTTAAGCTGGGCCATTACTCCGAGTGGATTTCCGTGCAGTTCAAGGCCGGCTTCGGCATGACTGCCCACGGCATCTGCCGCTTCTACCTCAAGCAGCTCGCCCCCGAAGTTGAGCTTTACGTCACCCCGGTGAACATTGATCCCGGCCGCCCCGACCTGCCTATCTCTCATCCCCTCACCTACTCCATGTACCTGGCCCGCCTGTTTGGCCCCTACGCTACGCTCGGCCTGGCCGAGGACACCTGGGCGCTCAACGAGCAGGTGCTCGACGACGACGCCTTCCTGGTGCAGGCTTACGGAAATCACGAAGACCGCGAGCGCATGCTCTTTGACGCGCTGGAGAAAACTCCGCGCGGTGTCTGCGTCTGCGTTTTCGACACGACTGACCGCGTGCAGCACATGTTCTGGCGCTACCTGGAGGAGTCGCACCCCGCCCAGCAGCAGCACCCGCTGCAGCAGCGCCATGCCACGGTGATCGAACAGCTTTATCAGCGGGTGGATAACGTGGTCGGCCGGGTCATGCAGCAACTGGATGATGATTCCCTGCTCCTGGTCATTTCCGACCATGGTTTTCAGAACTTCGCCCGCGGGGTGAACCTGAACACATGGCTGCTCCAGAATGGCTACCTGGCGCTGAAGGCCGGCGCCGCCGGCCGCGGCGAGTGGTTCCATGACGTGGACTGGTCGCGCACCCGCGCCTACAACTTCGGTTTGAATGGATTATTTCTGAACGTGCGCGGGCGCGAACGCAACGGCATTGTCGAACCCGCCGACTGCGCCGCCCTGAAAAAGGAACTACGCCAGAAGATTGACGGCCTGGCTGATCCCCTGACCGGCAAGGTCGCCATCACGGGCATCTGGGAAAACGATTCCGTCTATGCCGGGCCTTACCTGGGTGGCTCCCCGGATCTGATCGTCGGCTATGGCGACGGCTACCGCGCCTCCTGGGATGCGGTCACGGGCAAAGTCTCACAGGAGATCTTCGAAGACAATACCAAGGCCTGGAGCGGCGACCACTGCGTAGACCCGCGCCTGGTCCCGGGGGTGCTGTTCTCGAATCGCAAAATCGCCGATGCTCAACCCGGCATCGCCGACGTCGCCCCTACTATCCTTCGCTTGTTCGGCCTGCCCGCCCCTTCCCACATGGACGGCAAGTGCTGGACCTGGTCCGCCCCCGCCTCCACCGCCGCCAGCGCCGACTAAATCGTGGAGTCCGGAGTTCCTCACCCCCAAATAGAATTACGAACTCATCCCCATGCTGTCGGCGACCGCCGCTTCTGCCTGCGCCCCTTCGCCCAGGTATTCCTCAATCGCCACTCCGACTCCCGTGGCCGCGCCAGGCACGCTCGCTTCGATCCGCACCACTCGGCACCGGCAACGCACCGCCACGCTGGGATCAGCCGCCGACGGCCGAATCAACACCTCGACCTCGCTCCCCACCTTCGGGCTCAAACTGCAATAGAAGAACAGACCCGTTTGGCTGACGTCGCGCAGCAGCCCGACACATTCCTGTTCGTTCGTGCGGACCATCAGCGGAAGTACAGAGATGCCTCTCGGCTCCAGCCGCCGGCTGGGACAACTGCCCTGCGCCTTACTCGAACCCCCGACTGGGTAGGCGCGCACTGTGTAAGTTTGCCCTGTGGTTGCCATACTGCCCTTGACTATGCACGTCTCCTGCCGTTCCTTTTATCTCTGAAACCACACCACTTGCACTACTCCATTTTTCCGTAACCGTGTAACTGTTTCGAGGTTACCCTTATTTTTTCGATTACCACCGTGGCTTTCGCGGCAGTGTCTGCTGGGGTCCAGGCCAGTCGAGCCACTCCACCGACTCCCGGCTCTGCTTTGCTGCGGCAACTCGCTCCCCACTCACTCCATCCAACTACTTTCGGCTCGACACATCATCTTCCAGCGTTTTCGCCAGCCCCGCGTGATTGGGTGTGGCGGGAGTATTGATCGGCCGCTCCGTACTTGGCCACTTCGCGCCCCATTTCACTCAGCCGTACTTGCCGCCGGGGCCGGTTCCAGGTTGCACTCTCCATCTGTGACCGGCTACAGCCCCGCTTGCTCCTTACTGCCGCTTCCGGGGTCCCGCACCAGGCGTCATTCGAAAGCATTCGATATCGTTGACAACCTTTCGCAACCCATTTACCTTGTTCCCGGTTCCCCACCAGCCCCCTCCCGGGCCCCGGGAACGGAAAGAGGCCGAGTTCATGCCCAGGGTTTTGCAGGTCATTCGAGTCACGCCGACCGAAGACGGTTGGCTGCTTCGCGCCGACAGCGGCGCCGCTCCCCAGCAGAAGTTTACTTCCAAGAACGACGCCATTTCCGCCGGTGTGCGCCTCGCTTTGCGCGGCGGCTATCTACTGGTCTCGCATCCCGATGGCACCGTCGAAAAAATGTTTCCCTTCTGCAAGCAATAGGAGTCCCGGTCTTGCAGAACACGATTCGGGGGGAGCCCTCTGCGCCCAACGCAGCTGTTTCCGGGTTGACCAACTACCAGCTACTAACTACCAGCTACCCGTTCCTTCATCACAGCCATTCGCCCGCGCCCGGTGAGATAATCTCTCCCAGGAGGTCCCCTATGCGCCCCGTCATTGCCTTCGACCTCAACGGCACGGTGCTGGACCTCAGCGCCCTCGATGCTTACTTTCTCAGAACCTTTGGTGATACCGGAGCCCGCCGCGAGTGGTTCACGGAGCTGCTGCAGTCGGCCATGGTCGCCACCATCACCGGAACTTTCGTTGATTTTCCTACTCTGGGCAAGAACGCCCTGGAACTCCTGGCTGGACGCCGTGACGTGATGCTGGGCTCGGAGGAGAAAATCGAGTTGCTGCAGAACCTGCGCCAGCTCCCCGCATTTGCTGACGTAAAACCCGCGCTGGAACGCCTGCGCGAGGCCGGCTTTCAGCTCACGATTTTAACCAACTCCCGCTGCCAGGCGGCGGAGGAGGCCCTGCGCCAAGCCGGCCTGCGTGAACTCTTCACGCATGTGCTTTCCGCGGAAATGGCACACTGCTACAAGCCGGCCAGCGAGGTTTATCGCTGCGCCGCACGCGAACTCAGGGTAGAGCCTTCATCTCTGCTTCTGGTCGCCGCCCATTCCTGGGACACTACCGGCGCCATCCGTGCCGGCTGTGAGGCGGCTTTCATCCAGCGCCCAGAGCAGGTGCTCGATCCTCTCGCGCCCCGTCCCCGCATGGTCGTTCGCGACCTCGAGCAGTTTGCCGGCCGCATCATCGAACTGGAGCGGGCCGCGTGAAACAGCAACTTCGGCGTTAGCCTTGGCTGGATTGGACCGGGAAACCGAAGTTTCGGACAGCGAGGTGGCCAGTCTGTGCCCTCGGTCACATACTCATAACTCTCGGCGATTCACAATAGAAGACGGAACTTACCGCTTTGCCCGCTCGTATTTGAAAGTGTAGAAGTCCGCTCCGGGTAAAGGTGTGCGCTGGCGCAGCAAACCGTCCAACCCTATGCATCTACTGGCTGAAATCGTGCGGCAGTCGCTGCAAACGCTATGGGCGCACAAGCTGCGCTCTTTTCTCACCATGTTCGGCATCGCCTGGGGAGTAGGCTCGCTGCTGCTGCTGGTGGGATTGGGTGAGGGCTTCCGCTCGGGGCAGGAAAAGAACCTGGCGGAACTGGGACGCAACATCATGTTCACCTTCGCCGGGCGGATTCCGGCTGTAGAAGGCAGCCTGGCATCGGCCCAGCCCTACCACATCACCTACGGCGACTACCTGGCTATCCGCGCGGAAGCGCAGCATATTGGCGGCATTTCGCCAGTGCTGGAGCGCGACGACATCCGCGCCAGCAGCGATTACCGCAGCACCAACGGTCAGGTGTTCGGGGTTACTCCCGTTTACAACCAGATCCGCAACGTGCCGGTGGGCAACGGGCGCTGGATCAACGACGAAGACAACAATGAGCGGCGGCGGGTGGCGGTGGTCGGTTGGGAACTGCTGAAAGACATGTTTCCCGGCCGCCCGGCGGTGGGCGCCACCATCCTGCTCAACGGCGCAGAATTCAAGGTCGTCGGGGTGTTGGCCAAGCTGGGCAAGGAAGGACACAACGGTACCAACATCCGCATTTTTCTGCCCCTGAACACTATGCGGGTGCTGTTCCCGCTGAAAGGCGAGAACAGCGAAGACGCCATCTCATTTTTGAATTACCAGCCGCGCACGCGGGAGGAGCATCTTGCGGCCAAACAGGAGGTCCACCGGGTGATCGCTCGTCGCCACAATTTCAGCGCCAAGTCGGAAGACGCCTTCGACGACTGGGACACCATTGAGGGCTCGCGGCGGGTGGGACTGATTTTCGACGCCATGGACTCCTTCCTGGGCGCGGTGGGGGTGGTGACGCTGGCCCTCGGAGCCATCGGGATTATTAACATCATGCTGGTGTCGGTGAGCGAGCGCACTCGCGAAATCGGGCTGCGCAAGGCGCTGGGCGCCACTCGGCGTGACATCCTGGTGCAATTTTTCCTGGAAGGCGCGTTTCTGACTGGGCTGAGCGGCGGAATTGGGGCGGCTCTGACTTATGGAGTGATCACGGCGCTGGCCACGCTGCCTGCGCCGGAAGGATTCGACACGCCGCGCATTGTGCCCTTGTCGGCCATCGCGGCCATTCTGGCGCTGGCTGTGGCGGGCATCGCGGCCGGCCTCTATCCGGCGAGCAAAGCGTCCAGGCTGGAACCGGTGGAGGCACTGCGGCAGGAGTAGCATGACTGGCGATCTGCTCAAACAGGCATACGGCGCGCTGCGCTACAACCGGCGGCGCAGCCTGCTGACCATGCTGGGCATGGCCTGGGGCATCGCCACGGTGGTGCTGCTGCTGGCCTACGGCGCCGGCTTCGAGCGCGGACTGATGGTGGCCTTCGAAACCTTTTCCGGCAACATGATCGCGGTGTTCCCCGGCCACACTTCCATGCAGGCTGGCGGCAGCAAGGCGGGAGTGGAGGTGAAACTGACCACCGACGACCTGGAGTGGCTGCGCAACGAAGTGCCGTTTCTGAAACGAATCTCGCCGGAAGCGGCCAAGCAATGCACTGCAGCCTATTTGAACCGCTCGGCGTTGTTCCAGGTAGCGGGAGTTTATTCTTCGTTCCAGCACATTCGCCACCTGGATGTGGCCGAGGGCAGCTTCTTCAGCAGTCAGGACGATTACGCGCACAGCCGGGTGGCGGTGCTGGGCTCGGACGTGAAGAAGAAGCTGTTTTCCGGGCGCGAAGCTCTGGCAGAAACCATTCGCGTGGACGGCATCCCTTACACCGTAGTGGGCGTGCTGAAGCGCCTGATCCAGAACGGCGACGACAACACGAACGGGAAGATTTACGTGCCCTTCAGCGCCGTCCGCGATCTGCGCGATGCCTACCACATTGACGACGTCGTTCTGGAATACGAAGGGCCGGAGCACGCGCGAGTGGCCAAGGCGGTGCGCCAGTCGCTGGCCTTCCACCATGGCTACAATCCCGAGGACCGGCGGGCGGTTTTTGTGTTCGACAGTATTGAGGAATTCAAGGAGCTGCGCATCATCACCGTGGGCATCAAGGTTCTGCTGGGGTTCATCGGACTGCTGACGCTGGGCATCGGCGGTGTGGGGCTGATGAACATCATGCTGGTCTCGGTGACGCAGCGCACCCGCGAAATCGGGGTGGAGAAGGCGCTGGGGGCGCGCAAGCGGCACATTCTGTTCCAATTTCTGGCGGAAGCGCTGGCCATCACCTTTCTGGGCGGGCTGGCGGGTGTGGCGCTGGCCTACCTGGTTTCCTGGTCGGTGGGCTCACTGACGCTGTGGAGCGCATTTATCGAGGACGCATCCGCGGGCGACATTCACCTGACCATCAACGCCTCCATCCTGCTGGCTTCCACCCTCATTCTGGGATTTGTAGGCATTGTGAGTGGAATGATTCCGGCCATCAAAGCGGCGCGCCTGGATCCCATCGAGGCGCTGCGCTACGAGTAATACCTGCAACGCAGAGGTCGCGGAGGAGATTGTGTTTGTTGCTGCCTTCTCCGGCGACCTCTGCGTTGAGGTTTTTAGAGAAAGAGGGGCCTGGGGGACCCCTCCAATTGAAGTAGCGCCGTTCTACCAGATCAGCTTCACGCCCAGCATCATGGTGCGAGCGCCGCCGGTGAACTGTTTGTCATTCAGGAACAGGTCAGAGGTGACGTTGGCATAAGTAGTGCTCAGTGCGTTATTGACCGTGCCAATCAGTACGCCGTTCTGGAACACGGACGGCTGGGCCAACGAATAGTTGCGATGGTTGAAGGTGTTGAAGGTATCCACCCGGAATTGCAGAGTGGCTCTCTCCGTCAGTTGGGTGTTTTTGAACAGCCCCATGTTCCAGATGTTCAGGCCCGGGGTGCCAAAAGTATTGCGGCCCAGGTTGGGGAAGGCGCCCATTTCGGCTTGAACGTAGCGGGCATTGGGGTTCTGAGCAACGTAGCCAGCCACGCTGCCACTGCCGCCGGCGCAGCCCGGATCAATGGCGGCGATGCTGGTAGCGCCGCCCGCCCCAACGCAGACGTAGTTGACGGCGGTTCCGGTGTTGCCCACCCCCGCGGGATTGAAGATGGCGCGGTCGGGAGCGTTATCGAAATCGGCATTGGCGTCGGCAATCGAGAGGATCGAAACCGGCTGACCGCTCTGCGCCAGGTATGTGGCGTTCCATTGCCATCCCTGCACCAGCGTGTTCAGGAAGCCCCTGCCGGTATCGGGCTTGGGAAATTCGTAAATCCAGGAGAGGGCGAATTTATGACGAATGTCCAGCACGGAGCGGCCGCGGTCCAGACCCAAGTTCATGTAGTCGTAGGGACGGCGCGGATTCACCCGGCTGCTGAACAGCTCGTTGGTCGAGTCGTCAATATTCTTGGCAAAGGTGTAATTGCTGCGCACCATGAAGCCACGTGCGAAGCGGCGGTTGAAATCCACCGATCCCGCGTGGTAGGTGCTGCTGCCAATGGCGGGAAAAGAGGTCATCAGGCTGAATTCGGGGTGGATGAACGGGCTGTAGTTCTCAAAGTCGGACAACCGTGAACCACCCGCGATGGCCCCCGGAACTTCGGCGGCACTGAAGAAGGTGGGCAAGGGCTGCAGCCCGGCGTTGAAGGCGCTCATGGTATTGATGCGCGCCTGAACTGGCAACTGAGTAGCGCGCGTCCCCAGGTAGCGAACCTCAACGTTGGTGTTCTCCATGATTTCGCGCTGGATGCCCAGGGTCCAGGTCAGAACTTTGGGCTGTATCTGGTCCAGCATGATTCCCTGGGTCGCCG
>JBLMXE010000424.1:0-4815 GCA_050257615.1 Chlamydiota bacterium
ACCAAGTTGCGGCTAGGAGAGGGTTGGTAAGATACGGGGATCAAAATCATGCTCCGCCGCCGGATTAACCTCGCCCGCCTGGATCGCCCATGAGCAAGCGTTCGCGCCAGGGTGGCCGCCGCCCGAGGGAGCTTGCCATCCTCTATGAAGATGACGCGGTCGTGGCGGTCAACAAGCCGGCCAGACTGCCGGCGGTTCCGGTAAAAGGTTCCGATGCGCCCTCCGCGCTATCCCTGGTATCGGCGGAAGTGAAGGCGAAGCGAAAGCGGGCTTTCGTCGTCCACCGCATTGATCGTTTCACCTCCGGGATTCTGCTCTTCGCGAAAACCGAAAAGGATCGGGATGAGCTGGTGCGGCAGTTCTTGAGCCACACTCCCGTGCGGCAATATCTGGCGGTGGTCCGCGGACATCTTGCGGCAGCAGAGGCAGCGCTGGTTCACTACTTCCGGCGGGAAGGAATGTTTCAGAAGCTGGCCACTGCGAACTCGCCGCAGGCAGCGCGGGCCGAGCTTCGCTATGCGGTTGAACGCCGGCTGCGCGGGGCTTCGCTGGTGCGGGTCACACTGGTAACGGGGCTGCAGAATCAGATTCGGGTGCAGTTTTCCGCTATCGGCCACCCCGTTGTCGGCGACCGCAAGTACCATGCGGAGGAAGCGTCGGAACGGCGAATTGCCCGTGTCGCGCTACATGCCGGGCATCTTGAGTTCCTGCATCCGCGCTCCGGAAAGCCCGTTTCGGTTGACTGCGCGCCGCCTTCCGACTTTCAGGCTCTTGTTCGAGCATTAGCGCTGCCGCGGTGAGCGCTTACAGGCCGGCGGCAGCCTGCGCCGGGGCGCCGGCTGCGACAGAGTGCTCAACTTCGGCACGGCGTGTCCAGAAGTAAACGGCAAAGGCCACGCTGGTCAGGGCGAGAGCGACGCCAAATTCGGTGGTGTACCACAGGGTGCGGCCGGTGTTGCGCATCAGGTTATCGAAGATGGCCTGCACAAACAGATTGTGGCTGGCATGAAGCAGCGCCGCCGTCCACAGGCTGCCCGACTTCAGTCTAAGCCAGGCGAACACAAAGCTGATGGAGACTACCATCACGGTGAAGCAGGCAAGCCCGTACCAGCGGTTGGTGCCGGCATTGTAGTCGGCGAACAGCAGTACAGGACTATGCCAGACCGCCCAGATGATGCCGCTGAGCAAGCTGAGTTTAGTAAAGGACATCTGTTTTGCCAGCTCCGGAACCAGGAAGCCGCGCCAGCCAATTTCTTCGCCCAGGCCGGTGGAAAGGCTGCGGATCATGCCCGCGGTGGCGGCAAAGAATATGTAGAGTGCGAGAGAGCCCCAGGCGGGCATGCCGCGCAGGCCAAAGCGCTGGGCCACCTGGGAGACGAATTGCGAATTCCAGGCGCCCAGCCCCAGCGCCCACACTCCGCCGTAGGCCAGCGCGGCATAGGCGAGGGGCACGAAATATCCCGCGGCGACATATCTTCCCTTGGGCCAGCTCCAGGCGAGGGAGCGAAAGCTTCGCCCCAGGCAGCGGCAGGTGAACAGCGCGGCCAGCGCCGGACACCACATGACGCCGGCAACCAACAGGCCAAAGCCCATGCCCAGGTGACCGGACCAGATGATTAGCGTCCAGAACACAGCGCTGAAGAGCAGGGTCAGCAGAAGATAGAGGTAAGTCGCCGTTTTTGGAGTGTCGCGCATTCCAGCCTCATGCCCGGTTTGAGCAGGGTGCCTCATCATACCGCGAGCCGCTCGGGTAATATGAGTAAACGAGTAACCCCAGCATCCAGTGCGCGATAATGACCCGGATGACACTGCGCCCAGCCGCCCTATTGCTCTTGCTTGCCTGCTGCCTCGCTGGTGCGGCGTTCGCCCAGACGGCAGGGCAGGATGTGGCAGCCATTCTCTCAGCTCTGCGCGCCCGCCAGTTTGACAAAGCGCTGCAACTGCTGGGGCCCGCGCTTGAGCGCGATCCCAAGAATCCGCAATTACGCACCCTGCAGGGAATAGCGTTCTCCGGACAGGGCCATAGCGCGCAGGCGCTGGCGGCTTTTCAGCGCGCGCTCACGGTTTCGCCGGATTATCTGCCCGCTCTGGAGGGGGCAGCCCAGCTGGAGTATCAGGCGGGCAGCGCCAGAGCCGTTCCGCTTCTGAATCACATTCTGCAGCTGCGGCCGGGCGACGCCACCAGCCATGCCATGCTAGCTGTTCTGGGCTACAAACACGGCGACTGCGCCACTGCGGTGCAGCACTTTGCCGCCGCCGGCGAGGTTCTGGACTCCCAGCCCAGCGCGCTACGGCAATATGCCGCCTGCCTGGCGCGCGAGCGGCAGCCGGAGAAGGCCACCGCGGTGTTCCAGCATCTGGTAGCCATGGCACCCAGCAATTCAGGTGACCGGCGCCGGCTGGCGGCGCTGCAGCTCATGGCCGAGCATCCCCAGGACGCGCTGGCGACCTTGCAGCCGCTGCTTCAAAATGATCCTGATTCCGCCACCCTGCAGGTGGCCGCTTCCGCCTACGAAGCCGAGCAAGACACGCCGAATGCGGTAAAAGCGCTGCGCCAGGCCATTGTGCAGTCGCCGCGCGACGTGGACCTGTATTTGGATTTTGCCAATATTTCCATGGCCCACCAGTCGTTCCAGGTGGGCATTGACATGATCAACAGCGGCCTGCGCCTGCAGCCCAAGGCCGCAGCTCTGTACTTGGCGCGCGGCGTGCTCTATGTGCAGCTGGCGCAATACGACAAGGCGGAAGCCGATTTCGACAGCGCCGACCGCCTGGATCCGCGGCTTTCCGCCACTTCCGCCGCGCAGGGGCTGATGGCAGAACAGAAAGACGATATCAACAGCGCCCTGGCCACGGTGCGCACCAAGCTGCGGGCCAAGCCCAACGACGCGTTTCTGCTCTACTTGCAGGCCGACATCCTGACCCGCAAGGGAGCGCAGCCGGGCACGCCGGAATTTGAGCAGGCAGTGGCTTCCGCCCGCCGCGCCGTGTCCGCCGATCCCGGCCTGGTGGCTGCCCATGATGTGCTGGCCAAGCTGGAACTGCAGGCGGGCAATAACTCGGAAGCTATCGCGCAATGCCGCCAGGCGCTGCAGCACGATCCCAAGGACCAGATAGCGCTTTACCACCTGATTGTGGGACTGCGCAAAAGCAATCAGAGGGCGGAACTTCCGGAGCTGCTGAAGCGACTGGCGCAGCTTCGCCAGCAGGCGACGCGCGAAGAAGCCGAGCGCAATCGCTACAAGCTGGTGGAGAATCCCACGACGCAGCCGGCGTCTCGGCGCTAGTGGGGTTAGACTAAGCCACAGAGGGGAGTGCCATGATCCGTCAGCAAATCCGGACGCCAAAAGTAGGAGATCGCGTGGGGGCAAGCGGCCAGCAGGGGGCGTTTGAGATTGTTGAGGTCACCCCCTCGCCGGCTATGGCAAAGCTAAGGTCGCTAAGTAACCCGAACTTCACCATTGTTGTGCCCTGGGGCGCGCTCAAATTTCTCGGCCCTGAAGACGCCGGGAAGCAGCGATAGCAAGCCGCGTAAACCTTTACTCGCCGCTCTTCGCCGGGGCATAATGCGAGGCACGCACCTCGCCGGGCCATGGCCATCACGCGTCGCAGGTTTGTAAATCTCACCCTCGCCTCCGCCCTCAGCGCCACCGCGGGCCGGCTTTTCGCCCAGGGCGTAGCCTCGCGCGGCATCAAGGCGCAACCCCGGCCGGCCGCCTCCGGACGCCCGTTCAACGCCCATTTCTCCGATATCGCCAGCAAAGCCGGCCTGCATGAACCCGTGATCTACGGCGGCGTGGACAGCAAGAAATACATTCTGGAAGCGGTGGGCTGCGGCTGCGCCTTCTTCGACTACGACAATGATGGCTGGCTGGACATCCTGCTGCTCTCGGGAACGCATCTGGACGGCAATCCGCCCGGCGCGCGCAATCGCCTCTACAAGAACAACCGCGACGGCACCTTCACCGACGTCAGCGCCAAGTCCGGGCTGGATGCGGTGGGCTGGGCCTCCGGCGTTTGCATCGCCGACTACAACAATGACGGGCTGGAAGATATTTTCTGCACTTACTTCGGCCAGAATCGCCTTTACCGCAACAATGGCGACGGCACTTTCACGGATGTGACCAAGCCGGCAGGCCTGTGGAACCAGGAACCGCGCTGGGGCGCGGGCTGCGCCTTTGTGGACTACAACCGCGACGGCCATCTCGACCTGTTCGTTTCCAATTACGTGCGCTTCTCGCTGGAGCATGCGCCCGTGCCCGGCGCCAATTCCAACTGCAACTGGAAGGGCATTCCGGTGAATTGCGGGCCGCGCGGCATGCCCACCGGCCGGCATTCGCTTTATCGCAACAACGGCAACGGCACCTTCACCGATGTGAGCCGCGAATCGGGCGTGGCGCGCGCCACCGAGAGCTACGGCATGACGGTGGTGGCCGCGGACTTCGACGAAGACGGCTGGCCCGACATCTTCGTGGCCTGCGACTCCACGCCCAGCCTGCTGTTCATGAACAACCACGACGGCACCTTCCGCGAAGAAGGCGTGCTGCGCGGCGTGGCCCTTAGCGATGACGGCATGGAGCAGGCAGGCATGGGCGTGGGCATCGGCGACTACAACCTGGACGGCCATCTCGACCTGTTCAAGACCCACTTCAGCGAGGACATGAGCGGGCTTTACCGCAACGACGGCAAGGGCAACTTCGATGATGTGACCTTGCGCGCCAAGATCGGGGTGGAAACCCGCTACACCAGCTGGGGCACGGGCATGGTTGACCTGGACAATGACGGCTATCCCGATATTCTGGTGGTCACCGGAAG
>JBLMXE010000425.1:0-4107 GCA_050257615.1 Chlamydiota bacterium
TGCTCTGCCGCGAAGGCATGGAGGTCACCCTCAGTGAGTGACCGCTACGAATTCGATGTGCTGGTGGTCGGCGGTGGCCCCGCCGGCATGGCGGCCGCCTGTTGCGCCGCTGAAGCTGCCTTGCGCGTCGCTATCGCCGACGACAATCCCGCTCCGGGCGGCCAGATTTGGCGCGGCCAGCACGCCTCCCCCAGTACCGCGGAAGCTGCCCTCTGGTACCGCCGGCTCAAAGAACTCTCGGTGCAGCAGCTTTCCGGCATGTGCATGTTCGCCCAAGCGGACGCCCGCACCCTTGTTGCCGAAACGGAAAAGGGCCTCTGCGTGCTTTCCTTCCGCAGTCTGATCCTCGCCACCGGCGCCCGCGAGCGCTTTCTTCCATTTCCTGGCTGGACCCTGCCCAACGTTATGGGCGCGGGCGGCCTGCAGTCCCTGGTCAAGTCGGGATGGAATGTGCACGGCAGAAAGGTGGTGGTGGCCGGCACTGGTCCGCTTCTGCTCGCCGTCGCCGCGCACCTCAAGCAGTATGGTGCCGACCTTCGCCTCATCGCCGAGCAGACATCCAGGCGTCGTTTACTTCCTTTTACTCTCGGACTCTGCTACCAGTCTTCCAAGTTGAAAGACGCTCTGTCCCTGCGCCGGCAGCTGGGCAGTGTGCACTACCTCACTGGGTGCTGGCCGGTGGCCGCCGAAGGCAAACACAAGCTCGAAAGTGTGACCTTGCGTCAGGGCGGTAAAACCTGGAGTGAACCTTGCGACTATCTCGCCTGCGGCTTCCACCTTGTTCCTAATATCGAACTTCCCGCTCTGCTGGGCTGCGCGATCGAAGACGGCAAAGTTCGCGTGGATGATCTCCAGCGGACCTCCGTGCCCGCCATTTACTGCGCCGGCGAGCCCACAGGCATCGGCGGATTGGAGTTGTCTCTGCTGGAAGGCCAGATTGCCGGCTACGCCGCCGCCGGACGCCTGGAAGCCGCCCGCCGCCTGTTTTCACAACGTAACAAGGCCCGCCGCTTCGCTTCCAGCCTGGAGCGCGCCTTCGCTCTTCGCTCCGAACTGAAGCAATTGCCGCGGCCCGATACCCTGGTGTGCCGCTGCGAGGACGTTTCGCTCTCGCGCCTGCGGGAGCACAGTTCCTGGCGCGCCGCCAAGCTGCTCACCCGCTGCGGTATGGGACCGTGCCAGGGCCGCGTCTGCGGGCCCGCTCTCGAATTTGTGCTGGATTGGAAACCGGAGTCCGTGCGCCCACCTGTCTTTCCCGTGCGAGTGGAAAGCCTCGTCGCGGCCGCCGCCGGCAAAAGTTCAGAAGCACCGTTGCAACAAACCCGGTTGAGGAGCTGATTATGGAATGGAAGGGCGTCATGCCCGCGATCACTACCTGCTTCGACGGCAATCTTAAGGTGGACTTTTCTTTTGTTGCGGAACATTGTTCCTGGCTGGTGGAGAACGGCTGCACCGGAATCGTTCCCCTGGGCTCCCTGGGCGAAGGCGCTACCCTCACCTTCGACGAGAAACTCGCCATCGTTAAAACCTGCGTCCAGGCTGTCGGCAAGCGCGTCCCTGTGGTCGCCGCCGTCTCTTCGCTCAGCACCCGTGAAGCCGTGGACCTGACCAAGGCCCTTACCGATCTGGGATGCCAGGGCCTGATGGTGCTGCCTCCTTACGTCTATCTGGGCGACTGGCGCGAAACCAAAGCCCACGTCAGCGCCGTGCTAAAAGCGTCCAGGCTGCCGTTCATGCTTTACAACAATCCCGTTGCCTATGGCACTGATTTCCTTCCGGAACACATCCAGGAGCTCGCCCGTGAGCATGAGAATCTTGTCGCAGTGAAGGAGTCGAGCACCGACGCCCGCCGGGTAGCCTCCATCCGCGCGCTCCTTGATGACCGCACCGCGATTTTCGTGGGAGTGGACGACGAAATTGTGGAAGGCGTTGCCATGGGCGCTGTCGGCTGGATCGCCGGCCTGGCCAACGCCCTGCCTCGCGAGTCGGTCGCGCTCTTCGATCTGGCCCTGAACGGTGATCGCGGCCAGGCCTTCGACCTCTACCGCTGGTTCCTGCCCCTGCTGCGCATGGATACTGTGCCCAAGTTTGTCCAGCTTATCAAGCTGGTGCAGCAGGAAGCCGGCATGGGCACAGCTCGCGTGCGCCCCCCGCGGCTGGAACTGGCGGGTGAGGAGCTGGAGAACACTCTGGCTTCGATTCGCCGCGTGCTCGCCAACCGTCCGGGGTTCTGCCGCACTCCCTCGAGGCAAGTGAGCTATGCCAAATAACAGCACAACCGTAATCGCCTCGGAATTGCAGGGATTATCGCTGCTTGGATCCCGCCTCGCCTCGGCGCCTGGCCGGGAATTCCACGCCATCAATCCCGCTGATGGCAGCCAGTTGCCGCCTGCTTATCATTCCGCCTCTCTCGAAGGACTGGAGTCGGCGGCATGCCTGGCGGCCGAGGCTTTTCCCGTCTACAGCCGCATGTCCGGGAAAGCGAGAGCTGCGTTCCTGCGCAGCATCGCCGCTCATATTGAAGCGATCGCCGAACCCCTGGTGGCGCGCGCCATGCAGGAAACCGCTTTGCCCGCCGCGCGCCTGCAGGGTGAGACCGCGCGCACCTGCAGTCAGCTGCGCCTGTTCGCCGATCTGGTGCAGGAGGGCTCCTGGGTTGGCGCCCGCATTGATCCCGCACTGCCGGACCGCAAGCCTCTGCCTCGCCCTGACGTTCGTTCCATGCTGCGCCCCTTAGGCACGGTCGCCGTCTTTGCCGCCAGCAATTTTCCCATTGCCTTTTCCGTTGCCGGTGGCGATACCGCTTCCGCCCTGGCCGCCGGTAATCCGGTGATCGTCAAAGCCCACGCCGCCCATCCCGGAACTTCCGAACTGGTTGGGCGGGCCGTGCGCGAAGCTGTGCGTGAACATTCTCTTCCTGAAGGCGTGTTTTCGCTGCTCTTTGACGCCACCTTCGAAATCGGAACAGCTCTGGTGAAGCATCCTGTAATCAAGGCCGTGGGCTTCACCGGATCGCGCACCGGAGGTCAGGCCCTGATGGCGGCGGCCGCGTCGCGCCCCGACCCCATCCCTGTTTTTGCTGAGATGAGCAGCGTCAATCCCGTCTTTATTCTTCCTCGCGCCATGCGCGAGCGCGGGGAGCAGATCGCTGCCGGCTTGCATGGCTCCATGACTTTGGGCGCGGGCCAGTTTTGCACCAAGCCCGGTTTGGTTTTGTTGGCAGCTGATGACCTCGCCCGGAAATTTGTTGTCAAGTTGAGCGAGATGGTTTCCAGTCCAGCATCGTTCACACTGCTCACCCCTGGAATCCAGTCTGCGTATTCCAAGGGGGTGGCCGGGCGGTCGCAGGCTGGCTCAGTTCACAAACTGGCCGAAGGCCCGGCTGCCGCGGGCGGCGGGTGTAGCGCTTCTGCCGCCGTGTTTCAGACTAACGCCGAAACATTTCTGAAAGACACCTGCCTGGGTGAGGAGCTCTTCGGCCCCTCCACCCTCCTCATCAACTACTCCACCCGCGACCAATTGCTCGAGCTGGCGCGCGGCCTCGAGGGCCACCTCACTGCCACCGTTCACGGTACGGAACAGGACCTGGCTGACTACCGTGATCTAGTTGAGATTTTGGAAACTAAGGTCGGGCGCATCATCTTCAATGGCTTTCCCACCGGCGTGGAAGTCTGCCACGCCATGGTCCACGGCGGCCCCTGGCCCGCCACTTCCGACAGTCGCACTACCTCCGTAGGCACGCTCGCTATCTTGCGCTTTGCTCGCCCTATCTGCTTCCAGGGCTTTCCGCAGCAGGCGTTGCCGGAAGAGCTGCAGGATTCCAATCCCCTCGGCATTTGGCGCCTCGCGGACGGCCGCCTCACCCGCGACCCCCTGCGGTGATGAGATCACTTTGCAGTTGTAGGGCGGGAGCCCCCGCACGCGAGGCAGCGAATATTATCTCTTCCACCCTTTTGTAATTTGTGCGAAAAATGCGAAAGTATATGAACGCCTCGCTACAATGGATCTGGGTTGTCCACTCCGGTGAACACTGACCGATCGAACGGGCCACTTTTAATTACACAATTACCCGATTACTCAATCGCTCAATCTACTGCTCAAACATCG
>JBLMXE010000426.1:0-4316 GCA_050257615.1 Chlamydiota bacterium
CGTTGTCGCTGGCCAGGCGCATGGTGCAGGCCATGGCGATTTCGCAGCCACCGCCCAGGGCGAAGCCGTTGATGCAGGCAATTACCGGCTTGCCGCAATTCTCGATCAGGTTGAGCACCGACTGCCCCTGGTGGGTATAGGCCTTCGCCTCCACCGGATTGTTGCGTGCCAGTTCGCCAATGTCGGCGCCGGCGATGAACGCCTTTTCGCCCGAGCCCGTCAGGATCACCACCCGCACGTCTCCATCCTGCTTGATGGCGTGGAAGGCCCGCCGCAGCTCCTCCATGGTGGCCATGTTGAGCGCGTTCAGCACCTTGGGCCGGTTCACAGTCACGTAGGCAATGGCGTTCTTTTTCTCAAACAGAATATTTTCAAAACTGGCAGGTATGGGAGAGGAAGACATGATTTTATCCCTCTGATTCCTAATCCGTGCTTATCCGTGTAAATCTGTGGCCAACGAATTACGCGATCTTAACGGCCGCCTCTTCTACGGCAAAGCCGCGCAAAGCAGCGTCCTGGGCCACCGGCTTTTGCGGGTCTTTGTAGTCGTAGAAGCCCTTGCCCGACTTGCGCCCGTACCAGCCCGCCAGCACCATGCGCTTGAGCAGTGGTGGGGAAGCAAAACGCCGCTCCTTGAACTCTTCGAACATGACGTGTGTGATGTAGTAGGTGGTATCCAAGCCGACAAAATCCAGCAGCGTGAACGGACCCATGGGATAGCCACAGCCCAGCTTCATGGCCTGGTCAATATCCTCGATGGAGCCCACACCCTCCTCATAGGCGCGCACCGCGTCCAGCAGGTACGGAACCAGCAGGCGGTTCACGATGAAGCCGCTCTTGTCGCTGGTGCGCACCGGAACCTTGCCCACGCGCTTGCCGAAATCATAGGCGGCCTCGTACACCTCATCAGCGGTGGCGATAGTCCGCACCACTTCCACAAGTTTCATCAGCGGAACAGGGTTGAAGAAGTGCAGCCCGACGAAGCGCTCCGGCCGCTTGGTGGCGGTCATCAGCTCGGTAACGGAAATGGATGACGTGTTGCTGGCAAAGATGGCGTCTTGCTTGACGATTAGATCAAGCGCGGAATACATCTTGCGTTTCTCTTCGACGTTTTCGACCACGGCTTCGATGATGAGGTCGCAATCCGCCAGGTCTTCCTTGCGGGTGGTGCCCTTCAGACGACCGCGAACCACCTGCGGTGTTTCCTTCAGCGCGCCCTTTTCCGCCAGCTTGGCCAGCGACTTTTCGATTCCGGCGAAGCCCTTATCGAGAAACCTCTGCTCGACCTCGAGCACGGTCACTTCGAATCCCGCGGTCGCGCTCACCTGTGCGATGCCCGAGCCCATCAGCCCACAACCCAGCACGCCAACTTTTCTGATCTGCATAAACATCCTTTATTAACCACAGAGGATCACAGAAGAAATAAAGTCCAAATATATCCGTGAATATCCGTGGAAATCCGTGGCGATGAATCTTTCGCTGATTACTGCAAGCTCTCTATGATCACCGCGATGCCCTGCCCGCCACCGATGCAGGCCGTGGCTAGTCCATACTTCTTTTTCCTGCGCCGCAGCTCATAAAGCAGTGTGACCACCAGCCGCGTACCGGTCGCGCCCAGCGGATGCCCTAAAGCGATGGCCCCGCCATTCACGTTCACCTTGTTGCGATCCAGGCCCAGTTCTTTCTCGACCGCCAGATACTGCGCTGCGAAGGCTTCGTTCACTTCGATCAGGTCAATGTCCTCCAGCTTGAGCCCCGCCTTCTTCAAGGCAATCTGCGAAGCTGGCACCGGCCCGCGCCCCATCAGTTTGGGCTCAACTCCGGCGATGCCCCAGCTCACCAGCCGGCCCAGCGGCTTGAGCCCGCGCTTCTCCGCATCTTCCAAGGACAACATCACCACGGCTGCGCCGCCATCCACAATGCCACTGGCGTTGCCTGCCGTCACCGTTCCGTTCTTGCCGAAGGCCGGCCGCAACTTGGCCAGGCCGTCGATGGTGGTGTTGGTCCGCCGGTGGTCGTCTTCGCTGAACATCTCGCCGCTCAGCTCACCGCGCTTGTTCTTAAGTTGCACGGGTACAATTTCTTCCTGCAGACGTCCAGCCTTATAGGCGTCGTCCGCCAACTGCTGCGAGCGTAGTGCGAACTCATCCTGCGCTTCGCGCGTGATGCCCTGCTGCTCGGCGTAGAGCTCGGCCGTGTTGGCCATGTAGAGCCCGCATTGCGTATCCAGCAGGGCCACCATCAGCGAATCTTCCAGTTTGCCCTCGCCCAGGCCGAAGCCGTAGCGCGCGCCGCGAATCACATGCGGCGCCTGCGACATGGATTCCATGCCCCCGGCCAGCACCACCTTGGCTTCGCCCAGTTGCATCATCTGCGCGGCGCTCACGATCGCCTGCATGCCCGAGCCGCACAGCCGGTTCACGGTCAGCGCCGGCGTCTCAATGGGCAGCCCCGCCTTCAGCGCCACGTGCCGAGCCCCATAGAGCGCGTCGCCCGAGGTCTGCTGCGCGTTGCCCATCACGCAGTGGTCAAATTCCTGGGGATCGAGCCCGGCGCGCTGGATGGCGCACTTGCCCGCAATCGCGCCCAGTTCCTGGGCCGTGAAATAGCGCAGCTTGCCTGCCTGGTAGTCGGCCATGGGCGTGCGCGCACCGCTCACGATGGCGATTTCATTCACCTTCAACATCGGGGAAACCTGCTACAGAGGATTTGTCCAGCCGCAGCCAAACTCATCAGTCTAGCAACTGCGGGGCGGGCTTGGCGAGTGCGAGGCAAAACCCACCACAGAATCACAGAGTAAACCGATTCATGATTGAAGTATGGAGAGTGTCGTATGAAGACGGCGGTTTTTCACCACAGGGGACTGGATTGGAAATCGTCGATCGTAAATCTTCGATCAACAATTTTTCTCTGTGCCTCTGTGTCTCTGTGGTGGATAAGGGGTTATGCAGCGGCGTTCTCGAATTCCGACTGCAGCGCGCACACCCGGTTGCTGGCGGCGCGGGCATTTTCCAAAGCCGCTTCCACGCGGTTGATCACTTCGGTTACGATGTCCGCCGCATCATAGGCCGGCCGCGTCACCGCCTCGGCCACTCCGACGGTGTTGGGCGGCGGCGTATCCCGGCCTGGCAGTCGAACGTCCGCCAGAATGCGGCGCAATTTCTCCAGTGCCAGCAACGCCCCGCGCTCCGGCGTATCCGCCAGGATCAGCGCGATGGTGGTCAGGTCGTAGAGCACGGCCACGTCCGCCTGCCGGATGTGGGTGGAAATGGACTGGCTCACCTCTCGCATCAGCGCCTCCACCGCGTTCTGCCCGAACTCCTTGACCATGGCCGCACCCTTGCCGAATTCCATCAGCATCACGGTAGTGGGCGTGCCCTGCTGCGAGGAACGCGCCACCTCCGACATGAGCACATCCGTATAGGAAGCCCGCTTCAGCAGCCCAGACTTTTCATCTGTGACCGACAGGTTGCGCACCAGCCGGCGCAGGCGAGCGTTATGCAGGGCCAGCACGATCTGATCGCTTAACGTGCGCAGCAGCAGCAGGTCGCTCTGACGCCAGTCCGATCCTGCCGGACTCTGCAGAATGAGCACACCCACCTGATCTGCGCCATCGCTCAAGGGCAGCAGCATCAAGGCGCCGGCGCCCAGGGAATTGATCTCCTCGGCAATGCTGCTCAATTCCGATTCCTGAGCCGGTTCACAAACCACTGCCGGACCGCGCTGGATGGCAAAATCCTGCAATCCGGAAAGCAGTCGGACACGTACCGGAAGTTCCGAGGCTTGAATGCCCGGTCCGGCGTATTCCAGCACCAGCGATGGGGGCTTGCCTGGGCCGCGCAGACCTCCGATGCAACGCACCGCTCCCCAGCGCATGCCGATCTCGTTCAGGGCAGCGCCCAGCACTCCTTTGACGTTGGCCTGCTGGTAAAGCTTGCGCGCCGTCTCCGTTACCCATTGCAGGCTGTTGACCTCAACATCCGGTTCTTTAGGCGCCGCGTGCGTCCGGCGATCGGCAATCGGAGCCACCGGTTCGGCTGCCGGCGGCGAAGGTACGACACTGGGTGCGATTCCCGCTCCGGCCGCTGCCGCTGCCGCGATCGGCGGGGCTTCTTCTCCCGTATACTTCGGCACCAGCCCGACATTCATGTACAGCCGGCGCAGTTCCTCGTTGCGGTCTTCCTCGTGGGGGAATAACTGCTGGATGCGCAGCAGCCGCTCCTGCGCCTTGGTCCGCATCCCGTACTGCACCAGGATCTCCGCCTGCAGCATCAGGTCCTGCAGCATGCTGTGCTCGTCGGCTTCTTCTTCCTGCT
>JBLMXE010000427.1:0-13662 GCA_050257615.1 Chlamydiota bacterium
AGGCAGCTTCAGCGGCGCAACAGGCGGCCGCCATGCCGGCGGGGCCACCGCCGACCACCAGCACATCGAATTCGTAGCGGTCACTCACTGAGGGTGACCTCCATGCCTTCGCGGCAGAGCAATTGGCAGCTGCGGACGTGCGCCTGGCCATCCACCATGGCTCGGCACTCGAAGCAAATGCCCATGCCGCAGAGGGGCCCGCGCAGCTCCCCGGAAACAGAACGGCGGAAAGCGCAACGTCCCGCAAGCAGAACGGCGGCAGCGACGGTGGAACCGCGGGGCACGCAAACGGCCACGCCGTTGATCTTGAGCTGCACCGCGTCACGCATGGGCGAACTCCAGGTTGCGAGTGGGCAGATAGGGCCCCGCCGGAATGGCGGGGGTCCGCTGCAAAAGTTGGTCGAGGAGCAGGCGGGCAGTAGCCAGGGAGGTGGTGATGCCCAGGCCCTCGTGCCCGGTGGCGAGGTACAGATGGTCGTGGCCGGGCGCCTTGCCGATGACGGGCAGCTTGTC
Organism: Chlamydiota bacterium; assembly: GCA_050257615.1. GTDB lineage: Bacteria > Acidobacteriota > Terriglobia > Terriglobales > Acidobacteriaceae > JAICWP01. Next base: position 514 of record JBLMXE010000427.1, read on the forward strand.
AGGAGTTGCGGCGCGAAAACCGGTCCAGCAGCGGATGGCGGACATGCGCGCCAGCTCCGGCAGATATTCACAGGCGCGGGCCAGCATGCCGGCGATGATGTGGTTGTCCACGGCATTCTCCTCCACTCCGAACTGGCGCGAGGAGCCGATGAGCAACTGGCCGGTGATGCGCGGCTGCACGTTGAAGGCAAAAGATTCGGCGGTGAGAGTGTGTGCGCTCTTGAGGTAGCCGAGTTCCACCAACTGGTGGCGAACGAAGCCGGGGTAGCGGTCGGTGATGACCAGGTGGCCCTTGCGCGGGCGCATCTCCAGGCCAGGGGTGAGCTGAGGGGCCCAGGTGCCGGCGGCGTTGATGACAGCCCCGGCGTTGAGGCTGCCACCCTTCTGCAGGACCACACCGCCTTCGCTAATCCCGGTCACCTTGTCCAGATAAAGATCACAAGAATGTGCCTGCGCTTGCTGCAGCAGGAAGCGGGCGGCGCAGGGAGCGTAGATGACGAGGTCTTCGGGCACAAGTAGTGCGCCAAGCAAGCCGGGGCGCAGATGGGGCTCGGCCTCATACAAAGCGCGCGCATCGAGGATTTCCGTGGGAACACCACGAGCGCCGTAGTATTGCTGCTTGCGGCGCACCTCCTGCATTTCCTGATCGTCAGCCGCGACCCAGATGGTGCCGCAGGCCATGTATTCGACGTCGGGCGTAAGCTCGGGGGCAAGCTCATGCCAGAGCTGCTGGGAGTAGCGAGTAAGGGCGAACTGGGGTTCCGAGTCGTCCATGACAACGATGTGGCCCATGCCGGCGGCGGTAGCGCCTCCACCCACGAAGTCGGCCTCGACCACGGCGACATGCAGGCCGGCGCGGGTACACTCGCGGGCGCAGGCGGCGCCCACGATGCCGGCGCCGATGATCACCACGTCGTAGGTTTGCGTTTTAGAACTCATCTTTCGCCCCACGACCAACTCACGGTTGCCGCGTCATCTCCTGTTTGGACTTGCCGGCGGTGGGAGCGCTGACCTCCACCGCGGGCGCCGCGCCCGGCAGCGGCATCACGCCGTGCTCCAGCAAGGCGCGGTTGAATGCGGGCAGGCTCTTATCCATCAGAGCGGCGTATTCGACTTTCACTCCGGCCAGGTCTTTTTCAATGTCCTTCAGCAGCGCGTACTCGGTGTCGGTGGGCGGGAAGTTCATGCCGCCCGCCACGTCGCCGGCGCCCGGACCGATTTCCGCGTTCAGCCAGAGCAGGTTGTAGTAGATCTTGTAGCTCTCAACATAATATTTATCGTCGCTGGCGGTGAGGGCCTTGGAGACGAGCTTATATTCCACGTCTTCCATCTGCTTGCCGGTCTTCTTCGCGCTTTGGAGAAGCTCAGGATTACCCTTTTCGGAACGCAGCATGCCAGCCACATCGTTCAGTTGCTTGCGCATCCATTCCAGGCGGTTGACCATGTCGGAAACTTCGCTGACCTCGTCGCGAATGCGAAGCTGCAGCTTGACCGAGGCCTCAATTTCGGCCTCGCTGGCGGGAGAACGGGGATCGCGCACAATCTCCAGAGGTTGGGTGTAGTTGTGGCCATCCACGGTCAGGCGCACGGTGTATTTGCCGGGAGCGGCCATGGGACCGAGCAGCTGCTCGGAAATGCCCCAGTGGGTGATGGGACGCGAATCCTTGCCCCAGAAGCGGGGCTCCTGCCAGATACGCGGGTTGACGTCGGGCGTGGTTCGCAGCGCAATCACGCGCGGCCCTTCATAGTGCAGGTCCCAGGAAATCCGGTTCAGGCCGGCTTTTTCGGGAGCCTTCAGGTCACGGATGACCTTGCCGTCGGAATCGAGGATGGCGATCTTCACCGGGTCTTTGGCGGCTTGCGGCAAGGAGTAAGTGAGTAACGCACGGCCCATGCGGGGAAAGCGATAGACGGAACGGGAGGCGAACAGGGTCACACCGTTTTCCGAATGCTTGCGCGCCATCTGTTCCAAAGGCGAAATATCATCGAGGATATAGAGGCCGCGGCCGTAGGTGGAGACCACCAGGTCGTGGAAATTGCGCTGCACCACGGCCCAGGAGACGGTGGCATGGGGCAGGCCTTTTTGCAGTTCGGTCCAGTGGCCGCCGTCATCGAGCGAGTAGTAAAGGCTGTTACCGGTGCCGGCAAAGAGCAGGCCCTTCTGATTGGGATCCTCGGCGACCACGCGCACGTAGGCCAGCGGGTGCCTGGGCAGGCCGCCGCTAATGAGTTTCCAGGAGCGCCCGAAATCCGCGGTCTTAAAGATGTAGGGATCGCGGTTGTCCATAAGGTGGGCGTCCACGGAGATGTAGGCCGTTCCTGCATTGAAAAATGAGGGCTGAATGCTGGTAACGGTGCCCCACGTGGGTATGCCGGTGATGTTTTTCGCAACGTTGTTCCAGTGGCCACCGCCATCGCGCGTGTACCAGACCTGGCCGTCGTTGGTGCCGGCCCAGATCAGGCCCTTCTGGATGGTGGACGGGGCAATGGAGTACACGACCTCGCCATAGAACTGGCCCAGGTTGTCGCCGACAATTCCGCCTGAGGAAACAATGCGGCTGGGGTCCTGGGTGGAAAGGTCGGGGCTGATGACCGACCAGCTCTGGCCGGCGTTCGTGGTTTTGAAAATCACCTGGCAGCCGTAATAGACGGTGTTGTGGTCGAAGGGATCAATGGCCAGGGGCGGGGTCCAGTGGCAACGATACTTCAGGCCGACGGGCGCTGAATCCAAAGTATGGAGCCAGGGACTGACGGAGCGCGCCGTTTTGGTGCGCGCGTCCCAGCGAGTCACTTCGTCGCCATAGCAGGTGGCCCAGACGATGTTGGGATCGGTGAGGTCAGGCAGGGTGAAGCCGGATTCGCAGCCGCCCATATGGTGATCCCAGCCGGCATCAACGCTGTCGCCATAGCCACGCGGGGGCGCGTTGCTGGGGCCGCGCATCGTTCCATCGTCCTGCATGTTGCTGTAAACGTAATAGGGCACCTGGTTGTCTACGGCGACGTGGTACATCTGGCCGATGGGCAGGGTCACGTGATGGAAGCCGCGCCCGTGCACGTTGGTGATGATCAGTCCGCCGTCATCGGTGATGACGAAGCGGTCGGCGTTCTTGGGGTCAATCCAGATGTCGTGCGTGTCGCCACCCCAGGGCACATCGCGAAAAGTGTGGCCGCCATCCTGCGACTGATGGAACGCGCTATTGGCAACCAGAACCTCATTTTCGTCGCGCGGCGAAACGGCCAGGCGGATGTAGTAGCCGGCGCGGCCGATGAGCGAGCGGTCCCAGTTCACGACGTGCCAGTTCTCGCCGCCATCGTCGGAGCGCCAGACGGAGCCCTGGCCGGCGGTTTGGATGAGGGCGTAAAGACGGTTGGAATCGGTGGGGGCGACGGCCACATCAATTTTGCCCACCGGCGATTTAGGCAGGCCATGGCCCCGGATGCGGGCCCAATTGCTGCCGCCATCGTGCGAAACCCAGATGCCGCTGCCGGGCCCGCCGCTGAGCTCAGCATAGGTGTGCATCTCCGCCTGCCACATGCCGGCAAACAGGGTCAGCGGGTTCTGCGGGTCCAGGGAGAGGCCGGAGCAGCCGGTGTTCGCATCGGCGAACAGGACGCGATCCCAGTGCCGGCCTCCATCAGTGGTGCGGTAAACGCCGCGCTCCTGCTGCGGCCCCGTGAGCCTTCCCAGGGCGCAGACGAAGACGACATCGGAATTTTGCGGGCTGACGATGACGCGGGCAATGCGGCCAGTCTCGTCCAGGCCCATATGGGCCCAGGTTTTGCCGGCGTCAGTAGATTTATAGACCCCATTGCCGGTCACATCGGTGTCGCGGATGGCCCAGGCCTCGCCGGTCCCGGCCCAGACCACGGTGGGGTCCGAAGGCGCCACGGCCAGAGCGCCAATGGCGGCGACCGGTTCCTTATCGAACACGGGCTCCCAGCGGTTGCCGCCGTCGCTGGACTTCCACACGCCACCCGAAGCCGCGCCCGCATAATAGGTACTGGGATCGCCAGGCACGCCGGCGATGGAGGCTACGCGATTGCCCACAGCCGGGCCGACAAAACGAAAACCGAAACCCTCTTCTTTTTTGCCGTGGTCGCCGTGCTGGGCGGAGGCAGCGAGCGCCAGAGAGAGCACAAGCGGCGCAAGTAACAGAAAGCGGAGCCGGGCGAATTGCATGGTTCACCTCGCGATGTAGAAGTCCCGCGCGACCAGTTGAACGGAAGGGGGCATTGTAGTCCGAGCGGTAAGGCCGGACGCAGCCTTATATACTGTATCCAATATTCCTTTGGCAAGCCAATTTATCCCATCTGAATCAGCGGCGCAGGCGGAAAGGTAATGGCCGCCGGTAAAGTGGCCGCGCAAGCGGAAGAGGGCAGCTAGCGGGGGCGAGATTTGCAGTCGCAGGCCGCGCCATTAGGATTCTTTTCCCGTCTGGCCGTAGTACGCCCCGGGCCCATGCTTGCGCAGGAAATGCTTGTCGCGCAGGGCGTCGCTGAGGGGATGAACCGCCGGGTTCAGGGCCAGGCTGGAGGAGGCCAGCCAGGCTACCTGCTCCAGCATGACGGCCACGTGCACGGCTTCCTCCACGGTCCTGCCCCAGCAGAAAGGAGCGTGACCGGCCACCAGCACGGCGGGCATGTGCGCCGGGTCAAGCCGGGCAAAGCGCCGCACGATCGCCTGGCCGGTATTGAATTCGTATTCCGTCTCGATCTCTTCCGGCGGCAGGTGCTGGGTGACGGGAACGGCGCCGCGAAAGTAGTCGGCGTGGGTCGTGCCGAGACAGGGAATCTCGCGGCAGGCCTGGGCCCAGGCAGTTGCGTTGGAGGAATGAGTGTGCACGACACCGCCAATGTAAGGGAAGGCGCGATAGAGCACAAGATGAGTGGGCAGGTCCGAAGAAGGCCGCAGCGTGCCCTCGACGATGCGGCCGTCCAGGTTAGTAAGGACAATGTCCTCGGGGCGCATGGTGTTGTAAGGCACGCCGCTGGGCTTGATGGCCACCACTCCCTGGTCGCGGGCGATGGCGCTGCAGTTGCCGAAAGTGTCAATCACCAGGCCACGAGCCACCAGCTCGAGGTTGGCCTTAAGAACGGTTTGCCGCAAGGATTCCAGCATCATGGAAGACTCTCCAATACAATGGTGCCCCGCCAGAGCAATCCGGGGACATCGGCACAGCTAAGGTTTTCCCCCCGAGTAGCGACACAGGATCGAGCCCTGGTTAGCGAAGCGCAAAGAGTACCTCCCAATATAGTGTTGGCAACCCCAGCCCGCCAACATCGAGGGCGGCATGGAGTTCAGAATTCAATGTTGGCGCGAAGCTCAATCACCCGTGCGCCCTGGTTCGGAGAATAGCTGGGATAGTTCGGTGAAATTCCTCCTATGGCAAATTGTCCCTGCTGCACATTGGGCGTGAAGCCGTTGGAATAGCAGAAGTAGACACATCCATTAGCCACCCCCGGTTGAAAATTCGGGTGATTAAAGGCGTTCAGCATCTCCGCCTGGAAGGTAAATCGCCAGCGCTCATGAATGGGAATGGTCTTGGAAATCGCCAAATCGTCATTGATGAAGGCGGGGCCATGCAAGAACACCAACTAGCCGATGGTGCCCGGCGTGGTGTTGGGCATGATGTATTGCGGATTTGCGCCTCCCCCAGTCGAACTAGTGGGCGTCTCGCTGGCTTCGGCAGGGAAGTATGCCGAGGCCATCGCGCCCCTGCAAAGCTACGTAAAAATGCAGCCCTCCGACCCGGCCGGCCACTACCAGCTTGCCATCGCCTACTCAGGGCCAGGTAGGCCTCGGAAAAGCCCACGTCGAGTTTGGAGGCGCGGGTAAAGTGTGCGATGGCTTCATCCCACTGGCCGGCGCGGGCGCGCCAGTTCGCCGAGAATAAATTCGGCGGAAGCGTTGCTGGGATCAATCCTCAGCTCTTTTTCAAATTCCTGCCTGGCTTCTTGGGTGTTCGAGGCGGCGGAGGGGTTATTGAGCAGCATCTGGCCAAGGTGATAGTGAACACCGGGCACGTTAGCATGCGCCTGCAGGATCTTTCTGTATAATGCCGCCGCGTCGTCCCACTTGCCATGCGCCTCCAAGGCCTCGGCTTCGAGTTCTTGCGCCTGGTAGGAGTCGGGAGCGGCGGCGGCCAGGTCCTGTGCCGCCCGGTTGGCCAGCTCGCCGTAGTAGTGAGTCATGATGAAAAGCACTTCTGGATCGTGGGGAAATTCGCGCTTCAGAGAGAGCAGGGTTTCGACAGCGGTGTGGTAGACGGGAATGAAGGAGAGCAGAGCGTCGTAATGCATCTCGCCGACCGCCAGCACTCCGGGATGCTTCTGAGCCAGTTCGGCCACCAGGCGGCGCGTGCCTTCGTGGGTATCGGCCTTGGTGTTGTTTTCCCAGCCACCGGCAATGTCCAGGAAATACCCGTCGGCATGAAAACGCTCGATCAGATCGGAGATGCGGCCGGAGAGCCAGCGCCGCCAGGAGTCTACGCCCAGGTTCATGTAGGGCATGGCGCCCTCATTGTGGCAGTCGTTGTCCCAATCCACCCAGTTGAGGTTGAAGGCGTCACCGTCAATCTGGCTGGTGGTGGCGTCGGCGAAATTGGAAAACTCGGGGAGCCGCGAGTTGGCGGCGTTGGTGCCGAACATGGGGACGAAGTGGAAGCCCATCTTCTGACCTTCGAAAATGAGGCGGCGGAAGCCATCCTCGCCGCCCAGGCGCGGGTCGGGTTGGTAGATGGGGTAGTTCCAATAGTAGCGGCCATCCCAGGCGGGCAGGAAAACCATGACGTTGCGGGCGGGAATCTGGGCGGCAACCCACTGCAGAATGGCGCGCATTTTGGCGAAGTCGTTGAAGATGTAGCCGGTCCAGTGCATGCCGTGGAGGGCGAGAACCAGGGCGATTTGGTGGAACCAGGGGGGAACGTCGGGGCGGGTTTCCCAGGCGGGAATAGCAAACGTTTTCTCGACGTGCTCGAAGTGAGGCCGGAACGCGCTTTGCAGCGTGGCTGCACGGCCGGCGCGCCACACCGGGCTCTGCATCGTGTTCTTCTTTTCCCATCCGGCCTGCTCGTACACCATTTCCACGCGATAGCCTTTTTCGCCCGGCTGGAAGTAAAAGCGGTTGGCGCGCACGCTCTGGTTGAGAGCGGAAAGATAGAAATATTGCGAGCCGAAAGTCTGAATCACCGCCAGCGGCGTGTTCAGGCCGCGGGCGATGAACAGCGCTCCCCCGCCGAAGGGATAGCCGAGCAGCACCTCATTGTCCCCGGGATCGAAGAAGCCCTGGCCACCCGCGGAGATTTTGCCGCGGGGCACGCCGCGCACAATGGCGGCCAGGGACTTGATGGGTTGTTCCATTTCCGCCACAGCGCTCCATTCCACCTCGCCATCAGTCTTCCGGAAGCGCGCCCGCAGCGATCCTGTGGCCTTTTGCTGGCCGCCCGCCCACACCAGCCGCGAACAGGTCAGCTCTAACCCATCGGCGCGCTCTTCCACCTGGCCTCACGGTCCAGGCCATAGGCGTTCTCGAAGGTGTACACGCAGAAGGAGAACTGCAGTCCTGCAAATTCCACCGAGGGCTCGGGGAAATCGAAACTGAATTTCAGAAAACTTTCGCCACGCGGGGGAATGAAGACATCGCTGGTCGAGGTCAGGGGAAGAATGCGGCTCGGGGCGGAGGAATCAGCGGCAGGCGCAGCCGGCGCCGTCGTTTCGGAAGCAGGAAGAGCAGGCACTCCCGCCAGGGCCACGCAGGAAGCGCCGGCAGCTGCACTCTTGAGCAAATCGCGGCGGGAAATCTTGGGATCCATGTTCCTCCTTCTGCTCTTAATGCGCTAGCGCCCGGAGACACGGCAGATCAGACCACGAGAATGAAGAATGCTAGCATAAAATGGCTGTGTAAGCGTTTGCTCCACTGCGCCCCCGGCAGCAGTGGCCAGGGACAGCTCGTTGACAACCGTCCGCACAGTGGATTAAAAATCCGGGTTCGATAAAAAGCCGCTGCCCAGGATCTTGCCCACACGTCAGGAGACGGATTAATGAACAAATTATGGTTATGCACCGCGCTCGTGCTGGTTCTGGCGCCGCTCAGCCAGGCGCAGACGCCGGCGGCAACCCCGCCCATGGGCTGGAACAGCTGGAACCATTTTGCCTGCAAGGTGACGGCGGCGGACGTGCGCGCGGCGGCCGATAGCATCGCCAGCAACGGCATGAAGGCAGCGGGCTACACCTACATCAACATTGACGACTGCTGGCAGGGCAAGCGCGATGCCCAGGGCAACATCCACGCCAACGAACGCTTCGGTGACATGAAGGCGCTGGCCGATTACGTCCACAGCAAGGGGCTGAAGATCGGCATTTACTCCTCCCCCGGCCCGAAAACCTGCGCCGGCTACGAAGGCAGCTACAGGCATGAAGAGCAGGACGCCAAGCAGTACGCCGCCTGGGGATTCGATTACCTAAAGTATGACTGGTGCAGCGCGTCGAAAGTCTATAAGTCCAGCCAGATGCCCGAGGTCTATAAGAAAATGCACGACGCGCTGGCCGGCACCGGGCGACCCATCGTGTTCAGTTTGTGCCAATACGGACTGGACCGCGTGTGGCGCTGGGGCGCGTCGGTGGGCGGCAACCTGTGGCGCACTACGGAGGACATCAGCGACCGCTACGACCGCATGTCGGTGATCGGCTTCGATCAGAACGGACTGCAGCGCTTCGCCGGCCCCGGCCACTGGAACGATCCCGACATGCTGGAGATCGGCAACGGCGGCATGAATCACGATGAGTACATCACGCATATGTCGCTGTGGTCGCTGCTGGCGGCTCCCTTGCTGGCGGGCAACGATCTGTCAAAGGTGAGTGCGGCGGACCTGGCGATTCTTACCAATAAGGAAGTGATTGCCGTGGATCAGGATGCAAAAGGCGCGCAGGGATACCGGGTGACGCAGGAAGGACCGCTGGAGGTTTGGGCCAAGCCGCTGGCCGACGGCAGCTATGCCGTGGGGCTGTTCAATCGCGGGGAATCGCCCAATCCCGTAACCCTGGAATTAAAGGACATCGGCATCAACGGCTCCGCCCAGATTCGCGACCTCTGGGCGCATCGCGATCTGGGTTCGTTCACCGGCAACTACACCGCGACCGTGACCCGGCATGGCGCGGTCATGCTCAGGGTGAAGTGAACCCGCTGGCGCAACTTTATAAAAATGGTGCGGGCGGGAGGAGTTGCGGTATCAGTTCACACAATTCTGTCACCAGCGCTGGTCTCTTTCGTGTGGATTGCGTTTTGAGAACGCAGGGAAATACGCTCTCCTTTATTCTCTGCGATAACCCCTTTCCAAGCCGAACGTCTAATTGTGACCAGAGGACAGGTTGAGGATGCTTAGACCAGTATGGCTGATGGTTGTTATCATGGTTGCTGTTTGTCCGGCGGCCGCCGTTGCAGCCACAAAATCCACAAGCAACGGTCAGGAGCGGGAACAGGCCGCAGTAGCGCAAGTGGAACAAGAATGGGTGAAAGCGCTCAACCACGCGGACGTACAAGCTATCGGGCGCATACTGGCGGACGATTTTATCCGGCCGGCCCCTCAAGCCGGCCAGTTCATTACCAAGGCAGATCTTCTCCGCTACTACGGCGCCCACCTTTCGCCAAATGACCCCAACCAGAGGCGAATCGAAGACATGACGGTGAGCGTGTATGGGATGACCGCCATCGCCCGCGGATTGGTCATAACCGCAGATGGGCAAGGGTGGGTTCTTGGCAAGCTCCTCTTCACCGATGTGTTTGTAAAACGCCATGGGAAATGGCAGGCTGTCTCAGCCCAGGAGAACCGGCTCCCTGTACCGGCGAAATGAACGCCAACGCGTGCCAAGCGCCGCGTTTCATCCTTGCCATCATCAGTTCCGCAGGGACGCAACAGGAGAGCCCAGGACGGAAGTCGGGCCCAAATGGTTCCCGAGTTCCGGTAGGAACGGCACTCAGCAAAACACGTGACGGGGATCAGATCCGAGGCTCGCCCTCACCTCGGCAGTCCTGCCCGGCCGTCTCTGCTAATCTCAAAACATGGAGATTTCCTGCGCCGCGATTCTGTTCGACATGGATGGGGTGCTCATTGACTCTACCCCGGCGGTGGCGCGGGTGTGGAGCCAGTGGGCCCAGGAGCGCGGTTTCAATCCGGAAACGGTGGTGCGCATGGCGCATGGGCGGCCCAGCCTTTCCACCATCCGCGACCTGCTGCCGAATGGCGACCATGAGGCCGAGAACCGCGAAGTGGAGCGGCGGGAAATTGCCGATCTTGAGGGCGTGGTTCCCTTGCCCGGCGCACGCGAACTGCTGGCCAGCCTGCCGCAGGAGCGCTACGCTATTGTGACCTCATCCACGCGCAAGCTGGCGGAGGCGCGCCTGCACGCGGCCGGGCTGCCCCTGCCGAGGTTTTTTGTGACCTCGAGCGATATCGTGAACGGCAAGCCTCATCCCGAGCCCTACCTCAAAGCGGCCGGCAAACTGGGCGTGGATGCCTGCGAGTGTCTCGTGGTGGAAGACGTGCCCTCCGGGATTCGCTCCGGCAAAGCGGCGGGGGCGCGGGTAATTGCGTTTCCGACCACCGTTCCTGCCGCCGAGCTGCGCGCTGCCGGCGCTGACTGGGTGGTTCGTAATTGTGCAAGTCTCCGCCTGGCCACACGCGGGCGCACGGGGCCAGCACTCTGCCTGTCGCTCCAAGAAAACACCGGCTTTGTTCCCGCCTGACGCGGTAGCCAACCTGTTTGGGCCAAGTCAGCCCAGGATTTGATATAGTCTGCCTCCCGAGGTGACCTATGGCGCGAATAGTCCGCTGCGGCCTGATTCAAGCTCATAATGTGCTCGATGCCGGCCACACGCTGCCGCAAATCAAGAAGGCGATGATCGAGAAGCACGTCAAGTTCATCGAGAAGGCGGCGAAGCAAAAGGTGCAGATCCTGTGCCTGCAGGAACTGTTCTACGGGCCTTACTTTTGCGCCGAGCAGAACACACGCTGGTATGAGCTGGCGGAGCCGGTTCCGGAGGGCCCCACCATCAAGCTAATGCAGAAATTGGCTGCCCGGCATCACATGGCGCTGGTGGTTCCAGTTTATGAACAGCCGATGCCTGGGGTGTATTTCAACACCGCCGCCGTGATTGATGCCGACGGCAGCTACCTGGGAAAGTACCGCAAACACCACATTCCCCACTGCCACCCCGGCTTCTGGGAGAAGTTCTACTTCACCCCCGGCGACCTGGGCTATCCGGTGTTTCAGACTAAGCACGCGCGGGTAGGCGTCTATATCTGTTATGACCGGCACTTCCCTGAGGGAGCGCGGGTGCTGGGTTTGAACGGGGCGGAAATCGTGTTCAACCCGTCGGCGACGGTAGCCGGGCTCTCCGAATATTTGTGGGAACTGGAACAACCGGCACACGCGGTGGCGAACGGCTACTTTGTGGGTGCCATTAATCGCGTGGGCGAAGAGAAGCCGTGGAGCATCGGCGAATTCTACGGGAAAAGCTACTTCTGCGATCCGCGAGGCAAGATTGTGTCCCAGGCCAGCCGCGATAAGGACGAACTGCTGACCGCGGACCTGGACTTGGACATGATCGTCAAGGTGCGGCAGACGTGGCAGTTCTTCCGCGATCGCCGGCCGGAAACTTACGGGCAACTGACCTCGCAGGCGCCCTTCGGCGCGGCGGCAGACTGAGGCCTTGCGCTATGGCAGCCACTCCATCCTCGACAGCACAGTCGCGCGTCGCCGGCAGTTCGCTCTACAACCCTGATCTGGCGCCGGTTCCGGCGGAACGACGCACCTGGAGCACCTACAACTACGCGGCGCTGTGGGTCTCTATGTCGGTGAACATCCTCACCTATATGCTGGCCGCCAGCCTCATCCAGGGCGGCATGGACTGGAAACAGGCGCTGGCCACGGTATTCGTGGGCAATTGCATTGTGCTGGCGCCCATGCTGCTCAACTCGCACCCGGGCGCGCGCTACGGCATTCCATTTCCGATACTGGCGCGGGCATCGTTCGGGGTGCTGGGAGCGAATGTGGCGGCGTTGCTGCGCGCCATCGTGGCCTGCGGCTGGTTCGGCATCCAAACCTGGATCGGTGGCGAGGCCATCAACACGCTGGTGACGACGCTATGGCCGCAGTGGAAGCAGGTGGCGGCGGGACCGTGGCTCTGCTTTTTTCTGTTCTGGCTGATCAACCTGGTCGTGATCATCAAGGGCGTGGAGTGGATCCGGGTGCTGCAAGGGCTGAGCGCCCCGGTGCTGATCGCCGTTGGCCTGCTGCTGCTGGCGTGGGCGTACCGCGCGGCCCACGGCTTCGGCCCTATGCTCTCGGCGCAGTCAAAGTTCGCGAGCTTCCCTGAATTTCTGAAATTCTTTGTTCCGGCGCTGAATGGAACCGTGGGCTTCTGGGCTACGCTTTCCCTTAACATCCCCGACTTCACGCGCTTTGCGCGCGGAGTGCGGCAGCAGGCGGTGGGGCAGGCGGTGGCGCTGCCCACCACCATGGCGCTTTATTCCTTTATTGGAATCGCGGTGACTTCGGCCACGGTCGTCATCTATGGCAGCGCCATCTGGGACCCGGTGCAACTGCTCAGCCGCTTTCATTCTCCCCTCGCTGTAGTGTTGGCGCTCCTGGCCATTCTTCTGGCCACGCTCAACGTCAACATTGGAGCCAACGTGGTTTCACCGGCCAACGACTTCTCCAATCTGCGCCCGCGGCTGATCAGCTTCCGCACCGGCGGCATCATCACCTGCTTCGCGGGCGTGGCCATGATGCCCTGGAAGCTGCTGGCCAACTACAAGAGCTTCATTCTGGGCTGGCTGGGCGGATACGCGGCGCTGCTGGGCCCGCTGGCCGGCATCATGATCTGCGATTACTACCTGGTGCGGCGGCGCCATTTGGAGGTGGATGACCTCTATCTGCGCGGCGGCGCCTACGAATACTCTGGCGGCGTAAACTGGCGGGCGGTGGGTGCCCTGGCCATGGGGGCGGGGGTTGCGCTTTCGGGCCTGATTCTGCCGAGGTTTCGCTTCCTGTACGACTACTCGTGGTTCGCCGGCTTTGTGATTGCGTTCCTGTCGTATTACCTGCTCATGTACCTCTCTAGCGCGCTCGAACCTATAGCTAAGTCCTAAT
>JBLMXE010000428.1:0-6236 GCA_050257615.1 Chlamydiota bacterium
TGATGCGGTATTGGGCGGGCGAGTGCTCGTCAGTCATGGCGCGCAGGCGCAAGTTTTCCGGACGCTCGTTAGAGCAATCCCACTGCGCGAAGCCCACAAAGTAACGCTGTTCGGGTGTGAGTCCGTCGCGGTCTTCCAGGTTCTGGCCCGTGGTCGCCGCTTGCCAGGCCTTATATGCCAGGATGGTGCCGCCCAGGTCGGCCACATCTTCGCCCAGAGTCAGGCGGCTGTTGATCTTGATGTTGTCCACCACCGTATATTTGGCGTACTGATCGGCCACGCAGCTGGTGCGGCGGTTGAACTCGGCCTCGTCTTGCTTGCTCCACCAGTTGCGCAGGTTGCCGCGGGCGTCGAACTTGCTGCCCTCGTCGTCAAAGCCATGGGTCAGTTCGTGGCCGATGGTAGAGCCGGTGTCGCCATAGTTGGGCGCATCGTCCATCTTGGGATCGTAGAGCGGCGGCTGCAGCACGCCGGCAGGAAAGTTGATGTCATTCATTTGCGGATTGTAGTAGGCATCCACCGTGGGCGCCGGCATCATCCACTCGGTGCGATCCGGGGGCTTGCCGATCTTGTTGAGCTCGTACTTGGAGTCAAACACCGTGGCGTGTTCCACGTTGCCCAGGAAATCGGAGCGGGCGATGCTCACCGGACTGTAGTCGCGCCACCTGTCGGGATAGCCGATTTTGTTGACGATGCTGTGCAGCTTGAGCAGCGCCTGCTGCCTGGTTTGCGGCCCCATCCAGGTGAGCCCCTGGATTTCCTCTTCCATGGCCTGCTCGATGCGGCGGGTCATCTCCAGAGTGCGCTGCTTCATCTCCGGAGGAAAGGTGCGGGCGACAAATTCTTTGCCCAGGGGGTCGGTCAGGTCGCGGTTGGTGAAGCGCACGCACTGCTTCCAGCGCGCCGGCATCTGCTGCACGCCGCGCAGGGTGCGGGAATAGAAGTTGAAATCCTCCTGCACAAAAGCAGAGGAAAGATAGGGCGCATTCTCATGCAGTAAGTGCCAGCGAAAATACGTCTTCAGATCGTTCAGCGGAGTCTGGACAAGGATGCGGTCCACCTCCTGGTAAAAAGCCGGCTCGGTAACATTGAACTGGCTGAGCTGGGGATAGCCAGTCGCCACCAGGTAGGCCTTCCAGTTGAAATGCGGGGTGAGCGCCTGCAATTGCTCGCCGGTCATCTTGTGGTAGAGCTTGTAGGGATCGCGCTTCTCCACCCGCGTAAGAGTGGCCTTGGCCAGTTCCGTTTCCAGGCGCAGGACAGTGGCGGCGTCGTGTTGTGCTGTGCCCGCAGGCTCGCCCGCCAGTTGCAGCATTTTGCTGACGTGGGCGAGGTATTGCTTGCGAAGTTGCTGCGATTTCTCGTCCGTCTTGACGTAGTAGTCGCGGTCGGGAAGGCTGAGGCCGCCGTCCAGGGCATAGGCGATTACCGTGTCGGAGTTGCCCAGGTCCTGGTCGGAGGTAAAGCGGAAGAGGGCGCCGCTGGGGCCGCGGCCGTAGTCATACACCCGAGTAAGCAGATGTTCGCTGCCCAGGTAGGCGGGAATCTCGTCTTTCGACTTCAGCCCGGCAATGCGCGCCAGGCGAGGCTGCAGCGGCGCCAAGCCCGCTTTCTCCACCGCTGAGGTGTCCATGCAGGCGGCGAAGTAATCGCCCAGCTTCTGCTGCTCGGCGGTGCGCCCGGTCGTGCGCTGCGACACGTCCTGCAGAATGCCCCACAGAAAACGCTGGTTATCCTGGTAGAGCTTGCTGTAGACGGCCCAGGAAGCCTGGTCGGGGGGAATGGGATTTTTCTTCATCCACCCGCCGCAGGCGTAGGTGTAAAGGTCGGTACAGGGATCCACCGAGTGATCCATGGAACTTGGGTCCAGGCTGGGCGAATAAGGCAGGGCAGTGAGCGGGCCATCTTCCTCAGCGGCGGTCGAGGCGGAGGATTGTTGCGCCCGGGGCAGCGGCACGGCGATCCCGGTCAGAAACAACGCCAGGACCGCCAGCTTCAGGGCAAGAGTTCTCATCAGCATCTCCAGAGGAGCCCTGCAGTGTACCGTAAAAGCCGATAAGGAGGCAGGGAGCTGCGAGGGACCTGACGATTGAAGATTTACGATTGACGATTGAAAAGCACCGCGTTCGGACTGAAATAATTCGTCAATCTTCAATCATCAATCGTCAATTGCTTTTCAGACTTTCTCGGCTTTCTCGTAAATCACCAGGTCGCCCTGGCCGCTCAAGTCTTCAGGATGGTAGCGGGGAATGGGGAACTCCGCCTGCTTGAACTCCACCGGAGCGGCCTTCTTGGGCAGCAAGCCCAGGGCGACAGCCACGCCGTAGATGATGGCCTCCGGGCGCGGTGGGCAGCCAAGAATGTAGTAATTCACCGGCACGACCTTCTCGACCGGCCCGAGCACGGAATAGCTGTCGAACCACATGCCGCCGCCGCAGGCGCAGGAGCCGATGGCAAACACCAGCTTGGGCGCGGGCATGGCTTCGTAGGCAGCGCGCAGGGCGCGGGCGGTGGCGCGCATGGCCGGACCCTGGCACAACATAACATCGGCGTGGCGCGGCGAGCCCACCAGCCGGATGCCAAAGCGCTCGGCGTCGTAGTAGGGTGTAAGCGCGTTCAGCACCTCGATATCGCAGCCGTTGCAGCCGCCGCTGTTGGCGTGATAGACCCACAGCGAGCGGCCGAACATTTTCTGACACAAATCTTTCAGCATGGCCGCTTACCAATCCATTTCGATGGCGATGTCCTGCACCGCCGGCTCGTCCTTCTGATAAGCCCGCGCCCCAAACACCCAGCGCTGGTTCTGCAGGTCGTCAAAGCGATACCCCGTCATCTTCAGCTTCTCCACCGCCGACTCATCTTTGAAGCAGCGCCCACAGCGCTGGCAGGTGCTCATGAACAGCTCCAGGCGCTGCTGCGCGTCGCCAATGTTGTTGGTGCTGGTTTCGAATTCCTGGCTCATGGTGATGGCCCTCTCCGGGCAAACCTCGGCGCAGCGCCCGCAGTAGGTGCAGCGCCCGCCCACGTACTGCAGAATGCGCAGCTCCTGGCAAACGTCGAACACCAGGATGGCGCGAGCCGGGCAATTATTGGCGCAGCCCCCGCAACCCACGCATTTTTCAGGGTCAAACACCGGGCGCCCGCGAAACCCCTCCGGCGTGGCATGGCCCTGCGGAGGGTAGGGCAGAGTGGCTCGCCCAGCGCTCAGGCAAAGCAGCGTTTCCTCGACTTTGCTTAACAACGAAATGGTCTCATCTCCTCAATACCCAAATGTCGCTAGAACCAGTGCCACTGCCGACGCACCCAGCAGGCTCGCAAAGTAGCGCAGAACCTGGTCCATGCGATAGCGGGCGTGCGTGGCCGCAATTACCGTGACCAGCAGCACCATGACACATACCTTCACCCAGAACAGCAGCCATCCCAGGGGGAAGGGCAGGTGCGCGCCCCAGGGCAGGAACAGGGCGGCAAACAGCCCGCCGTAGATGATGAGCCGCGCCATTTGGGCGTACTGAAACAGCGCCAGCTTAGGCCCGGAATACTCCATGAGCGGGCCCGCCAACAGCTCGGTTTCCGCTTCGGAAACATCAAAGGGAGCGCGCTGCACAAAGGCCTGAAAGGAGAGCAGCATCACCGCCACCATAATCAGGCCCGACCAGGGAAAACCTCCGGCCACGTACACTGAGCCGTTGAGTACCGCGTCCAGCCGCAGCGAGCCGGCATGCAGCGCGCCTACGATCAGGGCCACCGCCAGCAAGGGCTCCAGCGCGATCATGCTCATCATTTCCCGGCTCACGCCGATCAGTGAGTAAGTGGATCCCGCGGCCATGCCCGCCAGCAGCGTGCTGATGCCGCACAGGGTGAGCAGATAAATCAGCAGGATCACGTCCCCGGCCGGGTTCATAGGCGCTCCGAATCCCATGGGCAGGAAGCAGGCCACCGCCAGCACCGTGGCCAGCGACAGCCAGGCGGCGAAGCGCTGCATGCCCGGTGTCTCCCCGGATTCGATGTCTTCCTTGCCCAGTAGCTTGAGCAGATCGAAGTAGGGCTGCAGGAGCGGCGGACCCTGGCGGGAATGAATGCAGGCGGTCAGCTTGCGCACCACACCCTGGAGCAACGGCGCCAGGGCCAGCACCAACGCCACATTCAGTGCGCCACCGAGAATTGGCCACAGCACGTGCATTCGTCCTACTTCTTTCCCTGGCTCAAGGCCAGCAGCTCCTTCTGCGACCAGGTCCTCTTTTCGCCCGAACGCAACTGGATAGTTTCCATGCGGTCGGTGCAGGAAAAACATGGGTCAATGCTGCCCAGTGAGATGGTCATGTCGGCGATCTGCTGGTCGCGAATCATGGCCGGCACCGCCTGCAGGTTCTGATAAGTGGGCGCGCGCACCCGCCAGCGCCGCGGCCGGTTATTTTCCCCGGTGATGACAAAGTGGTGGCTCTCCCCGCGCGGCGCCTCCACTGACGAAAGGCCGATACGTCCCACCGGCAGCTCCTCTTTGATTTCCAGCTGCAGCGGCCCGGGCTCCATTTTGTCCAGACACTGGCGGATGATGGCGATGGACTCGAACACTTCCTTCATGCGCACCACCACCCGCGACCACACGTCGCAACCTTCTGCCGTAATCACATTGAAGTCCACGCGGTCATAGGCGGCGTACGGATGATCGCGCCGGCAATCAATTTCCACGCCCGCGGCCCGCGCCACCGGCCCCACCGCGCCTGCGTTTTTCACCGTGTTCTTATCGGCGACGCCCACTCCGCGCGTGCGCTTCTGGATGTTCTTGTCGCGGCTGACCGCGCCCACTACCGGTGTCCACTCGGCTTCCAGTTTGTCCAGCACCCGGCGCAACTCGGATTTAAGCTCCGTTGTGATCTCCCAGCGCACGCCCCCCACCACACACAGGCCGTAAGTCTTGCGATTGCCGGTGATCTTCTCCGCAATCCACATCACCGGCTCGCGGATGCGGAAGGCCTGCATGAACAGCGTCTCGAATCCCACGATGTGGCAGGCCAAGCCCACCCACAGCAGGTGGCTGTGCAGGCGCTCCAGTTCCAGCAGAATGGTGCGGATGTACTCGGCGCGAGGCGGGGGACGCAGCGCCGCCGCGGCTTCCACCGCCTGCGTGTAGGCCACGCTGTGCACGCAGCCGCAGATGCCGCAGATGCGCTCCGCCAGCACCGGAATGTCGTTATAGTTCATGACCGATTCCGCCAGCTTCTCAATGCCGCGATGGGCCATGAAGCCGCGATACTCGCAGCCCCGCACCATCTCGCCTTCCACATACAGGCGGAAGTGTGCCGGCTCGTCCAGCGTCGGGTGGAAGGGGCCGAAGGGCACCACTGTGCAGCCCTCGGGGGGCTCATCAAATTCAAATTCTGTGGGATCGTTGAATTCCGCCGGCACATGGTTCCAGGGCACGTCTTTGCGCAGCGGGTGGACGTTCTCGGGCCAGCCGTCAGGCAGAACCAGGCGCTTGGGATAGGGGTGGCCGACAGGCTCAATGCCTACCAGGTCGCGCATCTCGCGCTCTGCCCAGTTGGCGGCGGGCACCACCCCGGAGATGCTCTCGATTTTCGGGTCCTCCGCCGGCAGCTGCGTCAGCACGCTGCACAGCACGTGATCTTTATCAAAGGCGAAGTCGTGGGCCACCACGAAGCCACCGGAGAATGGGCGGTCGTCGGCGCCGATGCTGATCACGTAGCGCGCATCCAGATCACGGAAGATGTGCCGGCAGAGTTCCTTCACGGCGGCCGGTTGTACCCACACGAAGAGCTGGTGATCGCTGGGCAGGTCGGCGCGCAGAATGGTGCTATCGAACTTTTCTCTCAGCTGATTGAGCCGTTCCCGCGCGATCATGAGGCCCGCCCCTTCACCGTAACCGTTCGTCCATCCTCCCTGCCGCCCAGCCAATGGAAGTAGCGCTTGATTTCGCCGTAGAAATTGTGCGCCGTATAGCGCTGGCAGTCCGCTTCGGGCGCATAGCCGCAGAGCCAAGGGGCCGCGGCCCGCCGCGGGGACGAACCGAGTTTCGAAATCCCGTAGGCGATTAGAAGGCCCACCCCCAGAACAGCCAACAGCGCCAGAGGCACAAAGCCGGATGCGCCATTGGGTCCGGTTAAGCCGATCAGTGGTCCGCCGCTGACCGGGGCAGCTTTAGCCAGTGCCGCGCCCAGGCCCTGAGGGGTAACCGCCACTGCCCCTTGCAGCAACGCAAATGCGAGCCCGGGGATCAC
>JBLMXE010000429.1:0-9117 GCA_050257615.1 Chlamydiota bacterium
GAAGACGCTTGTCAGCATCGTGCTGGTGATAGCTGCGGTCGCGATCATGGAAGCTGTGCCGGCGCTACCGGCGCTGGCGCAACAACCCTCGGCCGCAGGCCAGGCGGCGCCTTCCGCACAAACACCGCAGCAGAAGGGCCCCGAAATCAAGGATCCGGCAGAATACAATTCCTATGTAGGCGCCATTCAGCAGGCCAACCCACAGGCCAAGGCCTCCGCGCTGGAATCTTTCTTGCAGCAGTATCCCAACAGCGTCATGAAGAAGGACGCGCTGGAACTGCTCATGGCCGCCTATGAGCAGACCGGCGATACGGCCAAGATGCAGGCTACGGCCGATCGCCTCCTGCAGGCCGATCCGAATAACCTGCGCGCCCTGGCTTTGCAGGCTTACAGCCACCGGCGCCAGGTAGAGGCCAATCAGAATCCGCAACAGAATCTGGCCGCCGCCGCGCAGTACGGAGAAAAGGGCCTGCAGGCTTTGACCACCGCGACCAAACCGGATGGCATGTCAGATGCCGACTGGACCAAACTAAAAGATCAGGTGGCCGGTATCTTCAACGGGGCCGTGGGCCTCTCCGCTTTGCAGAATAAAGACTACAAGAGCGCGGAAGAACACCTGCGCGCGGCGGTGAATCAGAATCCCGCGAACCTCACCGACGTTTATCCGCTGGCCCTGGCCTACTACTCCTCCGGCAATCCGCCCAAGCCGGCAACGCCGCCTCCACCGCCTCCCGACCCCAACAATCCTCCGCCTCCCGATCCCGCCATAGTTGACGCCAATGTGCAAGGTTTGTTCTTCATCGCGCGCGCGGCGAATTTGGCTTCCGGCCCGGGACAGGCGCAGATCGCCGATTTCGGCAAGAAGTGGTTCACCAAGTTCCACGGCTCCGCTCAAGGGTGGGATGAGTTGCTGGCCAGTGCCAAAACTCAGACCCTACCCCCGCAGGGCTTCGCCATTGCACCCGCTCCTCCCCCGCCTACTCCGGCTCAGCAGGCCGCGCAGCTGGTAACTTCCAAGCCTATCAAACAGATGTCCTTTGCCGAGTGGCAACTGATACTGACCTCGGGCAACCAGGACGCCGCGGACAAGGTGTGGAGCACCATCAAGGGTGTGCCCCTGCAGATTGAGGGTACCGTGATCGGCGCCACCGCCAAGCAGTTGCAGATAGCGGCTACGGTGGACGACATTGATGCCAAACGCGCGGACATCACTCTCAATATGGAGGGCACCATTCCGGCACGCTTGATGCCCAAGGTCGGCGCCAGCATCCCCATCGAGGGCACTCCGGTGTCCTATGAAGCTAAGCCTTTCATGATGGTGATGGAGAAGGGCGCTCTGCTGACGGTGAAGAAACCCGCCCCCACCCGCAAGCGCCGCACCCGGGGCCGCTAAGGCCGATTTTAAGCAAGCTAAAAGGGGCAGCCGTCCAGGCTGCCCTTTCTTTATTATCCGAAAGCAGCAATCGGGGAATCCTTACCGCGCCACCTTCTTCTCCACGGCGAAGGGACGGGCGCTGCGGGGCGGACGGCGGGTGCCGTCTCGCAGCCCGCGAATATCAATCTTCAGCTCCTGGATGGTACGGCTCAGGGTATTGCGGTGCATGCCCAACTGTCGCGCCGCTCGGCACTGGTTGCCGTTGTTGTCCTGGAGGACGGTAAGAATAAACCGCTTTTTAAACTCGCGCACGGCTTCCGAATAAAGAATGCCGCTCTTGTACATTTGCGTAATTAAAGCTTCGAGCTGATCCTTCACGGCAACTCCCTCTCGTTCTGAAAGGCTGAAGATTAATGAATAACGAACAACGACTATTTCGCTTGTCCTGAGGCCGGTAGTGCAACCTGAGCTGGAGCCGAGGGCTGAGTCATGCTGCGCAGCCCGTCTATCCCTTGCTGAAAACGAGCCTGAACCGCTGACGGAGCCACCCAGGAAGCGGCCCTGGCCACGGCCAGGAAATAAGGCCCCAGAGTGGAACCAGCCAGCAAACGTGGGCCCGGACCGAACGAGGCAAGCGCCAGCACCAGCACCGCTATTACCAGCACGCCGCGTAAAAGCCCGAATGCCGCGCCCAGGAAGCGGTCAAACCAGCGCAAGCCGGCCGCTTTCACGGTCCAGCGCGCAATCCGTCCGGCTATGCCGGCCAAGCCCACCACGGCGATAAAGATCAGCAGGAAGGCGCCAATCTCGGCCACCCACTGTGCCCTGGTATAAGGCGAAAACCAGCCGGCAACACGGCCATACTCCCAGGCGGCAAGCAGATATCCCAGCACCACCCCCGCCAGGGAAAAAATCTCGTAAAAAAAACCCTCTTTGGCGGCCAGCGCCATTGACAGCACCACAGCCACCACGATGGTCCAGTCCACCCAGGTCATGAGTTCCCGCTGAGCCTTCTAAACGCTCAGCTCGCGCCCGGTCAGAAGCCGATAGGCCTCCAGGTACTTCTCGCCGGTCTTCAGCGCCACCTCCGCGGGCAGGGCCGGGGCGGGCGGCTGCTTGGTCCAGCGAATCTCTTCCAGGTAGTCGCGCACATACTGCTTATCGTAGGAATCCTGCGCCCGGCCGGGCTCATAACGATCCGCCGGCCAGAAACGCGAAGAATCCGGAGTCAGCACCTCGTCGGCCAGCACCAGACCGGCCGGAGTGCGCCCGAATTCGAACTTGGTATCGGCAATGATGATGCCGCGCTTGCGCGCGTAATCGGCTGCCGCCTGGTAGATCTTCAAACTCAGGTCGCGCAGTTCGCGGCTCAGCACCGGTCCCGCCTGCTGCGCCATGCGCTCAAAAGAAATATTCTCATCGTGTCCGCTCAGCGCCTTGGTGGCCGGGGTGAAAATGGGCTCCGGCAGCTGGTCCGAGTCGCGCAGCCCCGGGGGCAGGGAAATACCGCATACGCTGCTTGTTTGCTTGTACTCCTTCCAGGCGGAACCGGAGATGTAGCCTCTTACCACGCACTCGATGGCGACCATATCGGCGCGCACCACCAGCATGGAGCGCCCGCGCAGCTGCTCCTTGTAGGGGCGCAGCACCGCCGGGTAGTCGTCCACCTCGGCCGTTGCCAGATGGTTGGGCACAAGGTCGCGCAGCAGGTCGAACCAGAAAAGCGAGAGCTGGGTCAGGACCTTGCCCTTGTTGGGAATGCCGGTGGCCAGAACGTAATCGAAGGCGGAGATGCGGTCGGTAGCCACGAACAGCAGGTGCTCATTATCTACCCGGTAAACATCCCGGACCTTGCCGCTGGCGTACAGTTCGAGTTCGGGTATATCGGTTCGGAGAAGGACGGTATCGAGGAGTTGGGGAGTCATGCAATCATTTTAGCCGTAAGAAACGTCGCGTATTCTAGCCCTCCAGAATTTTTTGTCAACCGGGTCAGGGCACGGGATCTTCGCCGTTCGAAGAAAAAGAGTTGACAAGAACGCGCTTTGGGGAAATTGGCTCTGGGCGCGCTTTTCCGGCGACCGTAGTGTGGAAAAAATGTGCGCTTTCGGACGCCGCGGGAAACAACTCGGGTTACGATATATCTCCCGGCGGCGCTCAGGCCCCGAAGCGCACCGACACCAGCTTAGAAACTCCCGGCTCCTGCATCGTCACTCCGTAGAGCACGGGGGCGATGCTCATGGTCTTCTTGCTGTGGGTGATGAGCACGAACTGGGTCTGCACGCTCATCTCCTTCACCAGCTCGGTGAAGCGGCCGATGTTGGCCTCGTCCAGGGGCGCATCCACCTCGTCCAGAATGCAGAACGGGCTGGGCTGGTACTGGAAGATGCCCACCAGCAGCGCCAGCGCCGTCAGCGCCTTCTCGCCGCCGGAAAGCAGCAGCACGTTCTGCAGGCGCTTGCCGGGAGGCGAAGCCACCACGTCAATGCCGCTCTCCAGGCTGTTTTCCTGGTCGGTGAGCCGCATGAACGCCTGCCCGCCGCCGAACAGCTTGCGGAACGTGAGCTGGAAATTTTCGTTGATGCGGTCGAAGGCCTCCTGGAATTTCTGCCGGGAGACGGTTTCGATTTCGCGAATTGTGTTTTGCGTGTTCTCGATGGACTCCAGCAGGTCCTTGCGCTGGGTTTCCAGGAACTGGTGGCGCTCGGCTGTCTCCTCGTATTCCTCCAGGGCCATCATGTTGACCGGACCCATGGCGTCCAGGCGGGCCCGCATCTCGCGGTAAGCCGCGTCCTCCTGCGCGAGCTGCTCGCCTTGCACGGTTGGCAGCGTGGTGTCGTCGCAAAGCTCTTGCCGGGTTACGCCTAATTCGTTGAGGCAGGTTTCGCTCATGTACTCGCTGTCGGACTGCAGCTTGGCGGCGGTGGCGCTGAGCTGTCCGCGGCGGTCGCGCGACTGCTCCAGCACCTCGCGCAGCGAGTGCAGGGTCTGGTCAATCTCCGTCAGCCGCGTGCGCACCTGTCCGCTTTCCTCCAGCAATTGCGCGGCGCGCGCTTCCGCTGCCGCCCGCTCGGCGGCGAAGGCCACCACTTGCTCCGCCAGGCTCTGGCTTTCCGCCTCGCGCTGCTGCTTTTCCGCCAACGCGGAAGCCGCCTGCCCGCGTAAGCTCTGTATGCGGCCGCTGATCTCCGCCAGCTGCGACTCCATCCGCTGCAAGGCGGTTTCCGCCGAGCGCCGCCGTTCCTCAACAGTGGCCACACGCGCCATCTGCTGGGAAGTGCGCTGGGTGGCTGCGTCACGCTGCTCGCGCAAGCCGGCCAGCGACTGCTGCGCCTCCGCCATCTGCCGCTCCAGCTCCGTCTGCCGCTCCTGCAGGCGCGACAACTCGTCGCGGCGCACTGCGATGCAACTCTGCTGTTCCGCCTGCTCGCCCGCCAGCCGGCGCAATTCCGCTTGGCAAGTCGCGGCCCGCTCTTGCAGCTTCACCGCCTCTGAATCCAGTTGTTGCAGCGAGTGGCCGGAGGTCATGGCGTCCTTCTCCGCCTCCCGCTTTTCGTCTTCCAGCCGCTGCAGCAGGGAAGTGAGCTCGCTGATTTCCCGCGCCAGCAGGGCCACGCGCTGCTCCTCGCCCCGCAGGGCGATTTCCAGTTCGGCCAGGTTGCGCATCAGCTCGCGCAATTCCCGCTTCATGGAAAGCGGCCCCTCGGCGCGCTGCTTGCCTCCGGTCACCGTTACATTGTGGAAACACTCGCCCGATTGCGAGAGGAAGAAAGCTTGCGGGTTCTCCAGCGCCAACTCCCGCCCCAGCGAAGGCTCGGGAACGATATAACCGTCGCGCAGCTTGGGCAGGATCACTTCCAGCGACTTACCAAAGCCGTTGAGCACGCGAATGCAGCTCTTGAGCGGAACGATGGGCGCGGGCGGCGGCGCGGGCTGCATGCTTTCGTCCACCGCAAAGGAGAATCGCGCCTGCGAATCGTTGGGGTGCACCAGGAAGGTGGCGCGCCCGTCCACGTCGCTGCGCAGCAGCCGCAGGCCTTCGTCAGCCGCGTCCCAGGACTTGACCACAATGTAGTTGAGCTCGTCGCGCAGGAAGTCTTCCACCACGTGCTCATATCGGTCCTCGACTTCCAGAAAGTCGGCCAGTACGCCCGCCGGCGCCATGCCTCCCCGCATGCCGCCCGACTGGAACAGGCGGCGCACCGACTCGGTGGAATAGCCGTGCTCGGCGATCACCGCCTCCAGCGAAGCCCGCCGGCCCAGCAGGGTAGCGTGCTCCGACCGCAGGCCATCCAGCCGCCGCTTGCTCTCGGTTTCCTCGGCGCGCTGCATCTCGATGCGCTGCCGCACATCGGCAATCTGCTGTCCCAGGGCGGACACCCGGTGTGAAGCCGTTTCAAAGCTCAGGGCCAGCTGCCCGCGCTCGCCGCCCGCCGCCGCCAACTGCTCGCTGGCCTGCGCGTATTCCTGCTTGAGCCGCTGAACCTCGCGGCTGAGCGCGGCCAGGCGCTCTTCCGCCTGCGTCACCTGGTTACGCAGCTGAGAAGCCTGGGCCACCGCGTCGAAAATCGAGGTGCGATGCTCTTCCTGCTGTGCCTCCACCCCGGCCAGCGCCGCCGCCGCCTGCGCCGCCTCCTGCTGGCAGCAGTGCAACTCTTGCTGGGCCGCAGCGACATCGGCAGCCGCCGACTCCACTACCTGCGTGTGGGAAGCGCGCTCCAGTTCCAGTTCCGCCAGCCTTTCCCCAGCCTGCACCGCTTCCGTCTCGCTGGCCGCGGCCCGTTCCACCAGTTCGGCGCAGCGCTCCTGGTTGTGGCGCTGCCGCGCCTCCGCCCGGTCCGTCTCCAGCACGATGGCGCTGACCCGCTCCTGATTCTGCCGCGCCTCCGCCTCGATGGCGTAGCCGCGCTGCGAGCGCTCCGCATGCTCCGCCTCCAGTTGCTGGATGGCTTCGCTCTGGTAGCGCATCTCCTCGGCGATGGTGGCCATCTGCGCTTCCACTTCCGCACGCTCCCGCTCCAGCTGGGCAAACTTGCTGGCCAGCACCAGGCGCAGTTTGGCTCGCATCTCATCACGCAGGCGAGCATAGCGCTCCGCTTTGGACGCCTGCCGCTTGAGCGAGTTCATCTGCCGCGTTACCTCTTCGAAGATGTCGTTCACCCGCGCCAGGTTGAGTTTGGCTTCTTCAAGTCTTGCTTCCGCCAGCCGCCTGCGAGTCTTAAAGCGAGTGACCCCCGCCGCCTCCTCGATAATGGCGCGCCGATCGGTGGGCTTGCTGCTCAGGATTTGTCCGATGCGTCCCTGCTCGATCAGGGCATAGGATTCCGGTCCCAGGCCCGTGCCCATGAACAGGTCCTGGATGTCGCGCAGGCGGCACAGTTTGCCGTTCAGAAGGTACTCGCTGTCGCCGGAACGGAACAGGCGCCGGGTCACCACGATCTCGCCCTTCTTGAAGGTGAGAGTCTTGAACTTACGGCGGCGAATCTTAAGTACTACTTGAGCATTTTCAGCGGAGACAGCGGCCGCCGTCGGTCCATCGCCGTTCGGTGATTCAGTGCTCGTGACGGAGACTGCCGCCGGCGCCCGGGCCGCGCCGTCAGCCGCAGCAATAGCGGCCGCAGCCCCTTCCTGCTCCTCCACCCTGCCCGGCTGCACCTCTTCGGCATAGGCCTCCGCCTCTTCGGCGGCGCGGGCACGGATTGCGGCTTCGTCCCAGTCTTCGGCGGCATCCACCGGCATTTCATCCTGGATGTCGAATTCGGTGGGCTCATTGGCGTCGCTGCCCTCGTACACCTCAGGGTCAATCAGCGACATGGAGACTTCGGCCATGCCTGTGGGCTTGCGGTCGCGCGTGCCGGCGAAGATCACGTCTTCCATGCGCGAGCCGCGCAGGGTCTTGGCCGATTGCTCGCCCAGCACCCAGGAGATGGCGTCGGCGATATTCGACTTGCCGCAGCCGTTGGGGCCGATAATAGCGGCTACGCCGTCACCGTTAAATTTCAGTTCGGTGCGGTCGCAGAAGGATTTGAACCCCAGAATTTGCAGCTTTTTAAGTTTGAGCACGTCCACTCCTTGCTTCTCTGCGGGCACGGCTGCTCTTTGGCTGGTTAACTGACAAGGTTCCGGGACGCCGACCAGGCGCCTCCGAAACACAGATTGTCGTTACTGTACCCGCCCAAGTTCGCCGGGGTCAAGATAGCAAACACAATTACTTGTGGGTATCCTTCCTGAACCCCAGCAACTGGCATACGCTATGCACTCAGTGAAGCTGAAACGGGTGAGGAAGTTAGGTCGGGGAATCGCGAGAGCGGCTTTAGGGTAGCGCAAGCCCGCGGGCGGAGCAACGAAAATGCTGCAGGTTTAGGTTTCAAGGTTTCACAGGTTTCAAGGTTTCGGGCTGACGGAGGGAAACTTAAATCTTGAAACGTTGAAACCTTAACTGGCCTCTATTTTCTGTTTTTGAGGTTGATTCAGCGGGCTTGATCTTTTGAATTTGTTCTCTCTGTGTCCTCTGTGGTTAAGACCCGGTTTAGTTCCTGCAGCGACTCCACGCGCGGCAGGCCGCTCTCGCGATACGTGCCGGAGACGTCGAACAGCATCGCCTGCATGCCGGCGCGGGTTGCGCCCACATAATCCACCGAGTAAACGTCGCCCACGTAGAGGCTGCTCTCGGGTTGGGCGGAAAGCTGCCGGAGCCCAACCTGGAAAATGGCCGGATGGGGCTTCTCGTGTCCCACGTGGCCGGAATCGGTGTAACCCAGGAAACATTCGCCCAGACCGCAACTGCGCAGCAGCCTTTCCATTCCGCCGTCAGAGTTGGAGATGACGCCCAGGCGATATTTTCCTGCCAGTTGCAGCAGAACTTCCCGCGTGCCCGGCCGCACCACGTCCCAGTTGCCGGAGGTGCGGCTGGCCGCTACCAGCGCTTCGTGGAGCGCAGCATCCTGGATGCCGAGGGAAGTCAGCAGGAACGAGTGGTAAGTGTCCCAGTATTGCAGGTCGGTGTAACGGCCCGCCCCGCTATTGGCGCGGTCCAGGTCAGCCTTAGCCTGGCGTTCGGCAGCATGCAACTGCCCGGGCGTGGGCCGAATGCCGCGGGCAAGCAGCGGCGCCAGCGTGCGCTCCGGGTTGGCGAACACCAGCGTGTTGCCAGCGTCGAAGAAAATTGTCGTAAGCGCAGGAGGCATACTGGTAAGCAGTCAGCACTCAGCCCCTGAAGCGAGCACTTGGCATTTGGCACTTAGCATTTGGCCCTTTACGACATTCTTTGGAACCAAGACGGAACCTCACGGCCAAATGCCAATTGCTAAATGCGCCTTTCCAAGGTTGACTGCCGATTGCTCCTCACAGCTTGCTTAGAAAGTCCACGATTTCCGGCTCGTTCCAGTCCACCGCCCCGATGAATTTGCGCCGCAGGATGCCCCGCCGATCAATGATGTAGGTTTCCGGAAACTTGAATGTTCCGTAAAGAGTGTTGGCCTTCTGGTCGGGATCGCGCACCGTGAGGAAATCCACGTTGTGGTCTTTCAGGAACTGCTGGTAAGCCTTGCCGTCTACATCCACGCTGACGCCCACCACTTCTACGCCGCGATCTTTGAACTTGTTCTGCAGCTGCTCCAGCGAAGGCAGCTCCTGCACACAGGGGGCACACCAAGTGGCCCAGAAATTCAGCACCACCACTTTTTCGCGCAGGTTGTGCAAGGTCACGGTGTTGGTGCCGTCCTGAACCGTGAAATCGGGCGCGG
>JBLMXE010000430.1:0-13935 GCA_050257615.1 Chlamydiota bacterium
TCAGAAGTTGTTCCAGGCGCTGGTGGATGCTAAGAAGAAGGCAGGCGAGGACGTCTCCAAGAGCGGCAACCTGGAATCTTTCGAAAAATTTGTTCAGACCAAGACCGAGCAGATCCGCAAACAGTACGGCTGCCACTCGGTGGAGTATTCCGTGGAGATGGATGGCGGCCAGGTCCGCCTAAAAGCCAAAGCCAAAGTCTAACCTGGATAAAAAAGCCGCCCCGAAGGGCGGCTTGTCGAATGCGCTGCTCTCGCGCTCAGAGTTTACGGACGGCAGGCGTACACCGTGACGTCGTCCAGGTACCAGCCGACGAAGCCGCCGCAGCCATCGTTGCCGAAGTCCCAG
Organism: Chlamydiota bacterium; assembly: GCA_050257615.1. Classification (GTDB taxonomy): domain Bacteria; phylum Acidobacteriota; class Terriglobia; order Terriglobales; family Acidobacteriaceae; genus JAICWP01. The sequence goes on from JBLMXE010000430.1 coordinate 347, forward strand.
CGGAACTGCAGCGTGTAAGGCTTAGTTCCCGCCGTGTTGGGCAGGTGCTTGTGCATGTCCACGTACGACCAGCCCCATGAACCGGTGACCACGCCACCATCCGAGCCCGAGAAGGCCGGCAGGCCGGCGAGGGGGTTGGTGTTGCCGGCAGCGGCTGGGTTCAGTATGAGGTTGTAGGTGTTGAAGGTGAAGTCGCCGGGCTTCACAAACTGCCACGGCCCCCCGTTCACCCTTATCCACAGGTTGCCGCCGTCCCATCCCGGTTCGCTGCCGATCCAGTGCTGGAAAGCGAGGAAGGGTTTGGGCGAATCGGCGGGAATGTTGATCACCGGCGAAGTGAGGTGCCGCACCCCGGACTGGTCCCCACCCGGAGCGCAGGTGCCGACATCGGGATCGCTGACGAAGAAGGCCGAGCCGCTGCGGTCGGGAATCGTGTTCTGCCACTCCCAATCGTGCAGTGTGAAGTCGGTAGGACTGACCGCCTCATGGCTCACCGTCCACGAGCCCAGCGGATTGCTCTCGAAGTCAAAGTTGCGGACGTTGAACTCCGTTTCGCCCGCGGCGCAGTGTGGCGGTGGGTTTTTGGCCAGCAGCGGCTTGAAGCTGCATTGTGTGGGAGCCGTGCGCAATTGCACCGCCGCGATGGCTTCGCTGACCGCGGCACAATCTTTGCTCGTGACTCTCTGACCAAAAACTGCGCCCGTGCGGATGTCGGGGAGTTTTACCCCCAGCAGATCCGCGCAGGACTGCTCGAGAGCATCGGCGTGGTCGGCGAAGTCGGTGCTGGGTACCTGGTACACCGACATGGCGCGGTAGTAGATATGCGCGGCCTTGGTCAGCCCAATGCTCGCCACGGTGTGCCCGTTGTACGTGCCGCCATCCACCAGCAGGGCATAGGCGTGGTTGGGAACGCCTGAGTTGGTGTGAACGCCGCCGCCATCCGAGCTGTCGCAAACGTAATAGGCGTAATCCGTCACCTTGCCAGGATTGGCGTAGCAGGCCGGTGTCCACATATCGCGGATGGCGCCCCCGGGCGTAACGTCCTCTCCCATCAGCCAGCGGTAGGAGTTGTCGGTAGGCGCGCTGGAGGCGTGCAGGGTGACGTTTACAGTGCCCCCCGACAAACTCTGCTTGATGGTGTTGCCATCAGCCTGGGTGATGCCCAGGGAGGGAATGGTGATGGTCGCATCCGAGCCGCCCATTCCCGGCAGGCCGGAGGCAACATTGTTGGCGATGATCACGCCGGTGGCTCCCGCGTTCTGCGCGTTCTTAACTTTAATCACGAACGTGCAGGTGCCGCGGTCAATGAGCGCGATCTTGCCGCTTACGGAACCGCTCACTGTGGTACAGCCGTCGGCCGGGCTGGCGTACACCACGTCGCCGGTTACGCCGGTCTGGGTCAGCGTCGGACCAAATTGGGCGCTCTGGGCGGGAAAGATATCCGTGAAGGGCGAATTAACGTCCACCACCACGCGCGGCGGGCTGAAACTGGAGCAGGCGCCAGCGGTGCGCGGTGCATCCGGCGTGTCGGTGCCGCGATTGTTGATCTTGTCCACGGTCTCGCCAAAGATGTCGGAATACGACTCGTTCAGTGCGCCTGGCTGCCACTGGTAGATCAGGCCGTCGGTGTATTCCGTGTAGGCGTGGGTCCACTCGTGGGCGGTCACATCGTCCGCAGTAAATCCGGGACAGAAAGAGATGAAAATCCCGTTCCAGGAAGCGTTGGGGCAGCCGTAGCCGCGATTGAATATCTGGTCCATGATGGCTCCGGCATCATCAAACGAGTCGCGGCCAAATGCGTGCAGATAGAAGTAGTAGGTGTCGAAGGAGGCGTACAGCATGTTGTCCTCTTCCACCACCCCAGTGGGGAAGTTATCGCCTTCCACCCAGACAGGATTGTTGGGGTAGGATGGCGGAACATCGTCCAACCCCAACCCGTCATAGGCGCGGCGATACAGATTGTCGGGCGTACCCGTAATCTGATCCACAATCTTGCCGTTGTGCGCGTCCACATAAACGAACTCGCGCACGCTGCCGCGATTGCTGATTTCGACTTCCCAGACCAGATGAGTGCCCAGGTCCACGCCTTTGGCCAGGCCGGCCTGGAAAACGTAGAGTTGCGTCCGCCGGGCCACCAGCCCGGTTGCGCCCTTCTTTTGCTCGCTCACGGCGGAAAGCGCGGTCTTGGCGGCAGCGCCCGCGCTGCGCGCTGGGGCGGGGACAACCGCGAGGTTAGGCAAGGTGGTGCCGTTCACCGAGCGCAGTTGGTTTTTGGCATCGAAGTGCGCCTTCAGAATCCCGCCGAACACGGGAACCCCGGCGTAGTACTGCCGGTAGGTGATGTGGGTAGCGCCCGTGCGGTCAGTCTGGCGCCCCATCTCCTTCAGCTGTTTGTCGGGTTGGGTGAGCCCGAATATGCTGCCGTACTGGCGGAAGAAAGCTTTGGATTTTTCCTGGGCCCGTGCAGAGCGCACGCTGGCGGGCGCCAGATCGCCGGCCTTGCCCGCGGGCAAGCGCACAAAGCGCACCGCTCCGGTAGCCCGATTGATGCTGACTCGGGCCGCCCCGCCGGTATCGGCTTGCAGCCGTTGAATGCCGGCAGGGTCAATAGCAGCTTTGCCGCCCTGATTTTGTCCGCCGGCGGAAATGGTTAGCACAAGAAGAACCGGGAGAACACAGAAATGCTTTCGCGGAAAAACCCGCAACATGTTGCCTCCTTGCCGCGGGCGAGCCTCACGATGTTTTCCCACAGGGTCGGAGGAGAACACCCGCACAGACCGACTCGCCCGGGATATCGGCTAATCACACAACAAGCCAGACGGCCCCGCAGTGACCGGTGTCACAAGCCAAGGGTGACAAAGGAATAGATTGTGCGTCGCCAGGAATTCTCCCGCTCTTGTGATGCGGCGCGTTCCGCAGCTACCATGAGCGCATGGCAAAAATTCAGCGCGCGATCCTGAGCGTCACCGACAAAACCGGTCTGGTTGAGTTCGCCCGTCGCCTCGCCGGCCTGGGCGTGGAACTTATCTCCACCGGCGGCACCGCCCGCTTGCTGCGCGACTCCGGAGTGCCTGTCAAGGACATCACCGAACTCACCGGCTTTCCGGAAATGCTCGACGGGCGGGTGAAGACCCTGCACCCCAAGGTGCACGGCGGCATCCTGCACATGCGTGCCAAGCCCGAGCACCAGGCGGCGGTGGCTGAGCATGGCATCGCGCCTATTGATATGGTGGTGGTGAACCTTTACGCCTTCGAGAAAACTGCTGCCAAGCCGGGTGTGCCCTTCGAAGAGCTGATAGAAAACATTGATATTGGCGGGCCCTCCATGATCCGCTCCGCCGCCAAGAATTTTCACGATGTGGCCGTCGTGACCTCGCCCGCCGACTACACCGCCATCGCAGAGGAGATGAATCGCTCCGGCGGCGAATTGTCGCTGGACACCAAGTGGCGTCTGGCTCAGAAGGCCTTTGCCACCACCGCGGCTTACGATTCCGCCATCGCCTCCACGCTGGAACGCGTCAATCTGAATGGGCGCTTTAGCCTGGCCGCCGAGACCGGCAGCTTCCCTCAGAACCTGCGCCTTAACTTCCGCAAAGTCATGGACCTGCGCTATGGCGAGAACCCCCACCAGAAAGCGGCCATGTACACCGACGGTGGCGGCACGGGGGTAGCCAACGGCCGACAACTACAGGGCAAGGAGCTCTCTTACAACAACATCGTGGACCTGCAGGCGGCCTGGGAGCTGGCCCAGGACTTCAGCGAACCCATGTGCGCCATCATCAAGCACACCAACCCCTGCGGCGCCGCCACTGGCTCGACCCTGGCGGAAGCTTATAAGCGGGCCCTCGAGACTGACCCGGTTTCCGCCTTTGGCAGTGTCATTGGCGTGAACCGGCCGGTGGATGGCGAGGCGGCCGCGGAAATGGTCAAGCTCTTCGTGGAAGCCATTGCCGCGCCTGCATTTGAACCGGCCGCTCTGGAAAAGTTTGCGGCTAAGAAGAATCTGCGCCTGATCGAAGTGAAGCACGAGCCCCAGAAATGGGTACTGAAGAACGTTTCTGGCGGTATCCTTGTACAGGACAATGACTTGCGCCAACTTATCGAAAGCGACCTCAAGGTGGTCACCGTTCGCCAGCCCACGCCGGAGGAGAAGCGCGCCCTCCTGTTTGCCTGGAAAGTCTGCAAGCACGTGAAATCAAACGCCATACTCTACGCCCGCGACGGTCAAACCGTGGGCGTGGGAGCGGGGCAGATGAGCCGGGTGGACTCCTGCAAGATCGGGGCTATGAAAGCCGTGCTGCCGCTGAAGGGGACGGTGGCCGCCTCGGACGCATTTTTCCCATTTCCGGACGGCGTAGAAGAGATCGCCAAGGCGGGCGCCACCGCCATCATCCAGCCGGGAGGGTCGGTGCGTGACCAGGAGGTGATTGACGCTGCCAACCGGCTCGGTCTGGCCATGATACTTACTGGCGTGCGCCATTTTCGGCACTAGAAGCAGGCAGTTGGTAGCTGATTGTTAGTAGCTGGGCATGACAGCTTGAGATGACTAAATACCGGCTACTCACTCCACCATCCCACCAAAAGGCCGTGCCCAACCGGCTTCACCTTTCGCAACATACAGGCCGGTTTGCGGGTAAAATAGAGACGCACCCGCCGGAGTGGGTTGGCATCCAAAGTCTGGGCGCAGGAGTGTTTGCGCAGGCTCGGGTCGTAAGGATCTCATGAAAAAGTATATCGCTGTTTCTGTCGTGCTTCTGCTGGTAGCCGCCGCTGCAGCCCAGCAGCAGAGCAAACCCGCTTCACAAGCGCCTGCTGCCCCTCCTGCGGCCAGCCAGGGCAAGCCCGGCGCCCCGGCCAGCACCAGTCCGGCGCCATCCCAGCCCGACCGCGCCTCGGCCTATTACCACTACTCCATGGCTCACATTTACGAGGAGCTGGTGCAGAGCTATGGGCGCAGCGACTTGGCCAATAAAGCCATTGACGAGTACCGGGCGGCGATTGCAAACGACCCCAGCTCCGAATATCTCAACAATGGCCTTGCCGAGCTCTACTGGAAAACCGGCCGGATCCGCGACGCCGTTCTGGAAGCCCAGGACCTGATCAAGCGCGATCCCAATAATCTCTCCGCGCACAAGCTGCTGGGGCGCATTTATCTGCGCTCTCTGGGGGACATGCAGTCCGGCACCCAGTCGCAGAACGTGCTCAAGCTGGCCATCGAGCAGTATCAGCAGATCGTCAAACTCGAGCCCAACAACGTTGAGGACCACCTGCTGCTCGGCCGGCTCTACCGCCTGGACAATGACATGGTGAAGGCGGAGAGCGAGTTCAAGACCGCCATCAAGCTGCAGCCGGATTCGGAAGAGGCGCTGACCACGCTGGCTTACCTTTACAACGACGAAGGGGATGCCAACCGCGCCATTCAGACTCTGAGTTCGATTCCCGAGAGCGACCGCTCCGCCAAGCTGTATTCGGCTCTGGGCTACACCTACGAGGAGCAGAAGGATTACAAGAACGCGATCACGGCCTATCGCAAGGCGGTGGCGCTGGATCACGACAATCTGGACGCGATGCGCGGCCTGGCCCAGAACCTGCTGAATGACGGCCAGCTTGATGCCGCTTTGACGGAATACAAAACCATCGCCGACGCCAACCCCGAAGATCCGCAGACCTACCTCAACATGTCCGACATCTACCGGCGGACGGGTCACTTCAACGAAGCGCTGGAGAGCCTGCAGAAGGCTTCGTCCATGGTGCAGGATTCGGTGGAGGTGCCCTACCGAACGGCAGTAATTTACGAGCTCCAGGGCCGCTATGACGATGCCGCCCAGCTTCTGCAGGACCTGCTCAAGAAAACGGAAAAACCGGATGGCAACTATAGCAGCGGGGAACGCAACAATCGCGCCATCTTCCTGGAGCGGCTGGGTAGCGTGTATCGCGACCAGAACAACGTTCCCTTAGCTATTGAGACCTTCCGCAAAATGATTCCCCTGGGGGATGACAACACCAAGCGCGCCTACCAGGAGATGATTGACACTTACCGGGACGCCAAACAATGGGATCAGGCCACAGCGGTCGCCAAAGAGGCGACTACCCACATGCCGCAGGACCGGGATCTGCGGCTGGTGCTGGACTCGCAGCTTGCCGACCAAGGGCAGCCGGACAAGGCCCTGGCCGATGTGCGCTCCATGCTGAAGGGCACGCCCGCCGACCGCGAAATCTACATCGCGCTGGCCCAGATGTATAGCCGCCTGAAACGCTGGCCGGAGGCAGAGGAGGCGATCGAAAAGGCGACCCAGCTCTCCACCAAGCAGGACGATAAGGAATATGCCCTCTTCCTGCACGGCTCCATCTATGAGCGCCAGAAGAAGTACGATCAGGCGGAGCAGGTGTTCCGTCAGGTGCTGGCCCTGGATTCGCAGAACGCCATGACCCTGAACTACCTCGGCTACATGATGGCCGACCACGGCACGCATCTGGAAGAAGCCCTGGGCTACATTAAGAAGGCGGTGCAACTTGATCCCGCCAACGGGGCTTACCTGGACTCGCTGGGCTGGGCCTATTACAAGCTGGGCAACTACGAAATGGCGGAAGAGCAGCTGCGCAAGGCCTCCCAGCACATGGACAACGATCCCACCGTGCAGGAGCACCTGGGCGATCTGTACCAGAAGACAGGCCGCCTGAAGCAGGCCGCCGCCCATTGGGAGCGCGCCCTGCAGGAATGGGGCAAGACCGTCCCCGCCGAGGTAGATCAGGACAGCGTGGCCAAGACCCAGAAGAAGCTGGATGCCGCCAAGGTCAAGCTGGCCCGCGAAAGTGCGATGGGACAGCAGCAGAAGTGATTGAAGATTGATGTATTGACGATTGAAGATTGATGAATGACGAATGAAGGCCGCGCGAAAGTGCGGCCTTTCTCATTTCTTGCCCGCCAACTTGCCAAAATACTTCAGCCCAAAGTGATGACAGCGCGATTGGAGTCGTGGCCAATCGTCAACCTACAATCTTCAATCGTCAATTCTCGTTTTGTGGTGAAATGCGTACATGCTCGCTTCCTACGCGGTGTGGGCGGAGGGTTCGCTGGGTCGTCGGCACGCCGAGCCACCTCATCCCTACCGCAACCCCTTCCAGCGCGACCGCGACCGCGTTATCCATGCGCGCGCCTTTCGCCGCCTGGAGGCCAAGACGCAGGTCTTCACCCGCCGCTTTTCCGATCACTTCCGCAACCGCCTGACCCACACCATCGAGGTGGCACAGATTTCGCGCACTATCGCGGCCGAACTGGGGCTCAATGTGGACCTGGTGGAAGCGCTGGCGCTGGTGCACGATATCGGCCACCCACCCTTCGGCCACGCGGGCGAGAAGGCGCTGGATGCGGCCATGCGCGCACACGGCGACTTCTTCGACCACAACCTGCACGCCTTGCGCATCGTGGAGGATTTCGAACAGCGCTACGCGGCCTTTCGCGGGCTCAACCTCACATTTGAGGTGCGCGAGGGCATCATCAAGCATTCGCGCGACTACAGCCCGGCGGAATTTCCCCAGCTCGCGGAATACCTGCTCGACCAGCGCCCGCCGCTGGAAGCCCAGCTCATTGACCTGACCGACGAGATCGCCTACGACACCGCCGACCTCGATGACGGCTATGAGGCGCGCATTCTTTCGCTGGAACGGATTCGCGCCGGCGTGCCGGTGTTCGAATTCTCTTACCGCGAGGCCGCGCGCGCCTACCCCGAAGCGCCCGACAAGCTGAAGTTTAACGAGGCGCTAAAGGGCGTGCTGAATCGGCTGGTCACCGATCTGATCACGAATACCAGCCGCCGCGTGGATGACGCCGGCATCACGAGTCTGGACGCGGTCCGCGCTCATCCCCAGCGCCTGGCCGCTTTCAGCCCGCAAGTGGATGGCGAGCGCCGCCAAGCCAAGCAGTTTCTTTATCAGAACCTCTACTACAGTCCCGACCTGGAGCCCGAAAAAGCGGACGCCGAGCGCGTGGTCGGCGAGCTATTCGAATACTGGATGCGCAACCCCGGCGCGCTTCCCAGCAATTACCGCGAAAAAGCCACTTCCGAGCCCCTGCAGCGCGTGGTCTGCGACTACATAGCGGGCATGACCGATCCTTACATCCTGCAACAGCACGAAAAATTCTGTGGCTAGTCCGGCTGTTTGGCGGAGACGTAACCCTGTGGCGACCTCTCTGCTGCAGACAAGAAGGTTGCGCCGAACAACGAGCCAGTCACTGCAGATTGATCGCGTCAAGCTGGCCGCTCACCTGACAATCCAGGAGCACCCCATCGCCCGGTTCCAGATTGATGAAAAGAGCCCGCGTCTTCTTTTCGTTCAGCCCAAAATAAAAGGTCACGCGCGCCTTCGTGCTTCCGCAGGGAACCACCTGATCCGGCTTCTCGACATCTTTTGCCACGCGGGGGCAGACCAGAAGACGTTTCGGCGGTGTGAGGTTCAGGCTCACAAAGGCGGCCATCGGGTCTTTCGAAGGGAAGGAACGTATCGCGGCGGGATTGCCCGTGCCCATGACGTCAATTTTGAAAGCAAACCGCTCACGCTCAGGTTCACCTTGCTGGGGGGATCCAGGTGAACATTAGTCTGGGCAAAGCAGGAATTGGCCCGGCCGGCATGGCTAGGGCGAGGTTGGCGGCGGCGCTCCAAAGTACTTGTCCAGGGGAATTTCGAAGAACATCAGGTCGCCCCCTTGGCCATTGTGCAGGCTGGTGAACACAATGTGTGTCCCGGCCAGGCTGCGGATGCCCTGCACGTCGAAGAAGAGGAAGCCGGAGCGCGTGGTGCGGGGCTCCACCGCTTTGGCCGCGAACATCGCGCTCTGGATCTGGTCCATGGTCTTGGGACTCACCGTGCCTTTCACCTTGCGGCGCGGAATGGGGAAGGGCACCGGGGAGCGGTCGGTGGCCCGCGGGTTTGCCAGCCGGCGGTAAATGTCGTCTTCGCTGTCGGGCATCAGCTTGTCCCGCTGCCCGGTAATCATCTGGATTTGCATGTCCGTCAGCGAGATGGGCTGATCCCCCTCGTTGGTGATGACCAGCAGCACCGGCAGCAGCTCGTGGGCGCGAAACTCCACCGGGAAGATTTTTTGTTTTTCCGCCGTGTCGTAGGGCTCCACCGCAATGGCCACATGCTCGTTGGCGTGCTCTTCGTGCGCCGGGTAGGTCTGGGCGGCCTTGATTGCGGGAGCCCGGTAATCCTTGGAGGCAAATACAAAGCCTGTAAGCAGCGCAACCAGAATCACGATGATGGGCGCGAGACAGCCAGACGCTCGAACTTTCATATTCCGATTATCCGCTGCCGGGCCGTGCAGGCACAATCCGTAGCGTAAACTGTGCCCGGAGAACGGGCTACCGAAGGGGAGCGAGCATGAAGCGAGATGTGCGCGGGGCTGGAATCGCCACTCAGGCGGTGTGGGCGGGGGAGGAAGAATCGTTGCTGCAGGGGGCCACCCAGGTGCCGATCGCACAAAGCGTGGCCTTCGGCTACAACGACCTGGATGAGTGGCAACAGGTGGCGCTCGGCCAAAAGCAAGGCCACATCTACAGTCGCAACACCAATCCCACGGTGGCGGCGCTGGAAGAAAAAGTGCGGGTGCTGGAGGGAGCGGAGGCCGCCACCAGCATGGCCAGCGGCATGGCAGCCATCAGCAACATCATCTTCAGCCTGATGCGTCCCGGCGACCGCATCGTCACGGTGAAAGACACCTACGGCGGCACCAATCAGCTGTTTCGCGAATTTCTTCCCCAGATCAAGGTTGCGTGCTGTCTTTGCAATACCACGGATTTCGCGGTTATCGAGGCGGAGATAGCTCGAGGCTGCAAGCTGCTTTATCTGGAAACGCCGACCAATCCCACGCTCAAAGTGGTTGACATCGAACGCCTGGCGAAAACGGGGCATGAGGTGGGCGCAGTCGTGGTCACCGACAACACCTTCGCCACTCCCATCAACCAGCATCCGCTGCAGCTTGGCTCTGACCTGGTGGTGCATAGTGCCTCGAAGTATCTGGGCGGGCACGCCGACGCGCTAGGAGGCATTGTCTGCGGGCGCAAAGATCTGATTCGCCCCATCTTCCATTACCGCGAGATCACCGGGGCGGCGCTGGACCCCTTTGCGGCGTATCTATTGCTGCGTGGATTGAAGACTCTGGCGCTTCGCGTGGAGCGGCAGAATGCAAACGCGCTCACAATCGCCGAATTTCTGGAAGCGCACCCCGCAGTGGCTCGGGTTCACTATCCCGGCCTGGCTTCGCATCCGCAACACGAGATCGCCAGGAAGCAGATGCCGGGCGGCTTTGGCGGCATGCTCAGCTTTGTTCTGCACGGCGGCTTCGAAGAGGTAAAGAGGTTTCTTCCCAAGCTGAGGTTCGCGCACCGGGCGGCGAATCTGGGAGCGGTGGAAACCATTGTAGGTCCTCCGGCCACCACCAGCCATGTGGAAGTCAGCGCTGCTGACCGCGCAGCGATGGGGATTCCCGAAGCGCTGGTCCGCTACTCGGCGGGCATCGAGGATGTACGCGACCTGATAGCCGATCTCGACCAGGCGCTGGCTTCCCTGGCCGCCTGAACCAGCCCCGAATTGCGGGCCTCCACTACAATGGCCCAGACGCATGTACTTCCTCTATACCTTGGGCCTAGCGCTCTGGCTGCTGCTGGGAATGCCCGTTTGGCTACTGCAGATGCGGCGCCACGGCAAGCACCGCGCCGGGCTGCGGGCCAGGCTGGGCAAAGTGCCTGAGTATTTGCACCCGCAGCAGGGGCCGGTCATCTGGGTACATGCCGTCTCGGTGGGCGAAGTGCTGGCGGTGAGCGGACTGGTCGCCGAGTTGCGCGCCCGCTATCCCCGAGCGCGCGTCCTGGTCTCCACCGTGACCGACACCGGGCAGAAGCTGGCCCGCCAGCGCTTTGGCGCGGAGAACGTCTTCTATTTCCCCCTGGATTTTCCCTTCGCAGTACGCCCTTACCTGGAAAGCTTGCAGCCACAACTGGTGGTGATTGCTGAAACCGAATTCTGGCCTAACTTTCTGCGCCTGGCCCACGCCAGCGGCGCCCGGGTGGCGGTAGTGAATGCCCGCATCTCCGACCGCTCCTTTCCCGGGTACCGGCGGGTGTGGCGCTGGCTGGGGCGCGTGCTGCAGAATGTTGACCTGCTGCTGGCTCAGACCCATCAGGACCGGGAGCGGCTCCTGGCCATCGGAGCGCCAGCTGAGCGAGTGCGGGTGGCCGGAAATTTGAAGTTCGATGTTCCGCCTCCCCAACCGCCGCCTTTGGTCGAGCAGCTGCGCTCGGCGCTGGCGGAGGCTAGCCCTGTGATCGTCGCCGGCAGCACCGTGGAAGGCGAAGAGCCCCTGCTGCTGCGCGCCTTCGAAACCATGCTGACGCGCCACCCGCGCGCGGTCATGATTCTGGCGCCGCGGCATCCCGAGCGCTTCAACCACGTAGCCGGCCTGATTTCTGACCTCAGCATTCGCTTCTTGCGGCGCAGCGAGTGGCGGCCCTCGCTTTCCATTGCCGGGCGCGTCTTTCTTCTAGACAGCATCGGCGAACTGGCCTCGCTGTACGCGCTGGCCACCGTGACCTTCGTGGGCGGCAGCCTGGTAGAGCGCGGCGGGCACAACATTCTGGAGGCGGCGCAGTATGGAATTCCCGTGCTGGTGGGCCCGCACACGGAAAATTTTCGCGACATCGTGAGCCTCTTTCGCGAGGCCCGAGCTGTGCGCGTGGTGGGGCCTGCCGAACTGCCGCTGACGCTAACGGAGCTGGCCGAAAATGAAGAAGCGCGCAAACTAATGGGTCAGAGGGCGCTGGAAACCTTGCGCACGCATCGGGGAGCCACGGAGCGCACCTTGCGGGCACTGGAAGAGCTGCTGGGCAGAGCGGACCAAGGGAAGCGAGACGTAGCAAGCTATGTTTCTACCGGCAATCGCGGAGGAAACGATGCGGCGAGGGGACAACCATGAGCCTGCTCGCGGCTGTGTTCGGAGCCGGGGTACGGGCGCGCAACGCGCTCTATGATCGGGGCACGCTGCGGGCGCGGCGCTTGCAGGGCCCGGTGGTCAGCGTGGGCAACCTCTCAGTGGGGGGCGCAGGTAAAACTCCCTTCGTCATCACGCTGGGAGAGTTGCTGCAGGCGCGCGGCATGACCTTCGATGTGCTCTCCCGCGGCTACGGGCGCGCCTCGCGGGGAGTGGCTTTTGTGGATCCGCAAGGCTCGCCGCGCAACTTCGGCGATGAGCCCTTGCTCATCGCGCGCCGCCTGGGTGTTCCGGTGGTAGTGGGTGAAGACCGCTACGAGGCGGGTGTGGCCGCCGAGCAGAAGTTCGGCCCGCGCCTGCACCTGCTGGACGATGGCTTCCAGCACCGAGCCCTGGCGCGCGACTTCGATATCGTGCTGGTCACCGGCGACGATCTCCACGACCGCCTGCTGCCCGCCGGCCGCCTGCGCGAGCCGATGACTTCCCTGCGCCGCGCCGACGCCGTGGTGCTCTCCTCGGCGGTCAAGCCTGCGGATCTGGCACTGGGCAAGCAGCTTGTGTGGCGCACCAAGCGCGACATTGTGCTGCGCGACCCGCCGGCTAATCCCGTGGCCTTTTGCGCTATCGCCCGCCCCAAGCAGTTTTTTCTGCAGCTGCGTTTTGCCGGCTGCGAGCCCGCGGCGGAGGCGGCCTTCCGCGATCACCACGCCTATACCGAGTCCGACGTCCGCGACTTGCTGCAGTTGCGCGAGCGCTGCCAGGCCGGCGGCTTTGTCACCACCGAGAAGGATGCTATCAACTTAGGCGAGCTGAGTTCACAGCTGCAGCCGCTGGCCGTAGTTCCCGTCAAGATGGAACTGGTGGATGCTTCCGCCGCGCTCGACCGCATGCTCGCCATCATCGCCGAGCGCCACGGCCAGCCAGCGTGAAACTCGATTCACCACGGAGACACAGAGGCACAGAGAAAATCGAATAGTGAATCAATGACTCGGCTTACTCTGTGTCTCCGTGGTGAAATCGTCAATCGAAAATCTTCAATCATCAATTCCTAAAAGGCGTTCTTCACGAACTTCGCCAGGTAGTACGCGTCCAGATATTTGAAGGGGAACTCGCCGCAGCTGTAGTGGCCGCAAGGCAACACGGAAACTTTGTGGTCAAGGTTGCGCCGCCGGCACTCCCCGATGAAGTGACGGGAGAATTCCGGCAGGAAGGTCAGGTCGTATTTGGCATATACCACCAGCGAACGCTTGGAATAGCGCGCAAACTGGTCGAAGTAGGCCATGGGGCTGATGGCCAGCCAGGTCCGCCGCAGACGCTCCAGGTCAATCTGCCCGTCAATGCCGGCTCGAATGTGACGGGTGGACTGCCCTGTCCACACCACGTCGGCGAAATACGTGGAGGCGTGATTGAAGACGCACACGCTCAGCCGCGGCTCGTGGGCAGCAGTGATAAAGGCATAGCAAGAACCCAGGCTGGTGCCCACGATGCCGAAGCGCCGGTAGCCCTGCATTTGTAGCCAGTCCAGGCAGCAGCGCGCGTCAATCACCGCCTGGCGCGCGGAATCCATGGTGCGGCCGATGTTGGCCGAAACCGCGTAGTCGGC
>JBLMXE010000431.1:0-4463 GCA_050257615.1 Chlamydiota bacterium
TGAAACATGAGCGCATTCATCCCGCGACGCGCACTTTCCAGGCCATCCGAATATTCGTAAACCGCGAATTGGACGATTTGCGGGGGCTGCTGAGTGAAGGCGCGGCGCCCCGCGTGCTCAAACCGGGCGGGAGGCTGGTGATCATCAGCTTCCACTCGCTGGAGGACCGCATCGTGAAGGATGCGCTGCGCGAGGGAGCCCGCAACGGAGTTTACCGGCTGCTGACGAAAAAGCCGTTGGGAGCCACGGCAGAGGAGATTGCTTCGAACCCGCGTTCACGCAGCGCCAAGCTGCGGGCGGCGGAAAGGACTTCAGGCTGAGGGTAGGGCAGGAGGAACAGATGTTCACTGGAACGGTGATTGACGAATTGATGGCGGTGGTAGCCAGGGCGCAAGAGACGGCCGAGGTGGAAGTGCAGGCGGCGAACGAGATCCTGGCCATGCCGTTGCCGGAGTACTGCGGGGAAACCGCCCTCGCTGGGGTGGCGTAATGGCGGCCGCGGCGATGGCATCTCCCTCGGTGCGGACGCGGCGCAAGCCCTGCTGGACGGGCACGCCGGAAGTGTACTTCGCCAAGAACATTGACAACTCGCGGGTGGTGCGGGTGGCTGATCCCAAGCGCACGCGCGAGATGGCCATGTTCCTGGGCGCGGTGTGCTGCCTGTTCGTGCTGGTCATGACTTACGCCTGGCAGCACTTCAGCGCCATCGAGTACGGCTACCGCATTGAAGCGTTGCAGGCGCAGAAAGCCGGCCTGGTGGAGATCAACCGGACGCTGCGCCTGGAGGATGCCTCGCTGCGTGATCCCGGCCGCATTGACCAGCTGGCGCGGCAGATGGGGCTGCAATCGCCAACCGCGGGACAGATCATCATGCTGGACACTGGGTTGCCCGATCCCAGCGCGCCGCAGATGGCCAGCGTTTCCACTCTGGTTTCGGTGGTGCCAGCGCGATAGGCTGGCGCGATATCCGGAAGAAGTCTGGCGGCCCGGGTGATGGGCCGCCATTTTTGTCGGACAATTCCTCGTGGGCTGAAGCCCGCTCGGAATAAAGGAATAAAAGCGCTTCACGGCGCGGCTTGAGCCGCGCCCTTCCGAAAAGAAGCGGAAGAGAGTGTTTCTGGACAAACGGAACTCTCTACATTCGGCAAACGGAACTCTTCCTACCAGAGGGCGACGTGGCGGCGAGCAATTCGGGCAAGGACGCACAGCGGCGAATCTACATCCTGGCGGCGGTCTTCTTCATCTGGGCGCTGGTTATCTGCGGCCGCCTGGTGCAGCTGCAGATTTTCGACTACGGCAAGCTGGAGCGGCACGCGCTGCGCCAGCAGCAGCGCACCATCGAGGTAGCGCCGCGCCGGGGCATCATCTTCGACCGCAGCGGCCACGAGCTGGCCATGTCCATCGCGGTGGACTCCATTTTCGCCGTGCCCAGCGAAATTCCCGATCCCAGCACCGCGGCCACACTGCTCGGGCACATTCTGAAGCTGGATCCCGGCGAGCTGCGCGCCCGCTTTAGCGCTTCCCGCACCTTCTGCTGGGTGGCACGCAAAGTGGATGCCGACGCCAGCCAGCGCGTGCGCGCTCTTAACCTGCGCGGCATTTATTTTCAGAAGGAATCCAAGCGCTTCTATCCCAAGCGGGAACTGGCGGCCCAGGTGCTCGGCTACGTGGGCATGGACGATGAGGGACTCAGCGGGATCGAACGCGAATTCGATGATGAACTGCGCGGCCAGCCCGGCCGCATGCTCATCTCGGTGGACGCCCGCAAACGCTGGTTCGGGCGGGTGGAGCGCCAGCCTGAGCCCGGCGAAAACGTGGTGCTCACCATTGACCAGGCCATCCAGTACATTGCCGAGCGCGAACTGGATAAGGCGGTGAAGGAAAACGCCGCCGCCGCCGGCACCGTCATCGTGGAGAATCCCCACACCGGCGAAATTCTGGCGCTGGCCAACCGGCCCACCTTCAATCCCAACCTGAGCAAAAAGATTCGGCCGGAGCAGCTCAACAACCGCGCCATCAGCGATGTCTACGAGCCCGGCTCAACCTTCAAGCTGGTCACCTTGTCGGCCGCGATTGACCAGCACCTGACCAACCCCAATGAGCTGGTGGACTGCCAGATGGGCTCCATCGTGGTGGCCGGCCGGCGGATTCACGACTGGCACCGATATGGCGTGATGAGTGTGGCCAACATACTGGCACACTCCAGCGATGTGGGCACCATCAAGATCGGGCTGCGCCTGGGCGACGATCGGCTTTACCAATACATTCGCGCCTACGGTTTTGGCTCGCCGACGGGCATCGAATTGCCGGGCGAGACGCGCGGCCTGACCAAACCGGTGAACCGCTGGTCGAAGGTTTCGATTGGCGCCATCTCCATGGGACAGGAGATCGGGGTTTCGCCTATTCAACTGGCATCCATGGTGTCCAGCATTGCCAATGACGGAGTGTGGACGGCGCCGCGGATTATTGCCGGCACCATCCAGCCGCGCAGCACGCCGCAGACGGTGGTGTTCCATCCCGGAGACCAACACCGTGTCATTTCCCGCCTGACCGCTGCCAAGATGAAGCAGATGATGGAAGGGGTGGTGCTGCACGGCACCGGCCGCAAGGCAATTCTCCAGGGCTACACCACTGCGGGTAAAACTGGAACAGCGCAAAAGGTTGATCCCATTACCCACACTTATTCACACACGAAATACGTAACTTCCTTTGCCGGATTTGCTCCGATTAACAATCCTGCCGTGGTGGTGGTGGTGATTCTGGATTCACCAATGACGCACGGACACGAGGGCGGCATGGTGGCCGCGCCGCTGTTCCAGAAAATCGCGCAGCAGGTGCTGGAATACCTGCACGTGCCCCACGATGTGGATATCCCCTCCGAGCGCCAGTTGCTATTGGCCAGCCGGTCGGTTTCCGAAAAGGATCTGGAGGAGGGTTCGCCGGACCGACTAGGAGCGCCGCTGGACATTCCCGGCGACGACCAGATCGCAGCAGCACGGCCGGCACGCCCCAGCGCGGCACGGGCAAAAGCGCGCGATGCCTTTGCGCTCCATCCTGCCGCCGCAGTGACCGCAGAGGCTGTTTCCGCAGCTCCCAGCAAGCCGCAGAGCAAGCCGCCGGACACTGCGGAGCCGTTGCCGGCTTCCGGGACTGTGGTTCTGGATGTGGAGCAGGGCGGGATCGTAGTGCCTTCGTTTCTAGGCAAGCCGCTGCGTACGGTTATTGAGACCGCCCAGAACAGCGGGCTTGAGGTTGAAGCCATTGGCGACGGCGTGGCCCGCGAGCAATCGCCGGTCGCGGGTTCCCATGTGCCGGCGGGGTCGCGGGTGGAGGTCAAGTTCGAGCAGTAGGGAACAGTCGTTGGAAGTTAGTCCTTAAGTGTTTCGCAAAGCCGTGCTGGGGAGCGCTACCGGCCAACGACCAACAACTAGCGACCAACGACTGGTGTTTAGCCGTCGACCGTCAGCCGTCAGCCGCCGACGCCTTATAATGTGCACAAGGCATGACCTTCCAACAACTTCTGGATGGGGTGGAGGTTCTGGCTCAGGCCGGGAACGCCGACATCAGCGGTGTGGAATATGACTCCCGCCACGTGCGCCCCGGGTGTCTGTTTGTGGCCATGCGAGGAGAGCACAGCGATGGCAACCGCTTTATTGATGCGGCCATTGCGGCCGGAGCGGTGGCGGTAGTCAGCGATGCCCCCGATTTTGCGCCGTCTGGTGTGGCCGCTTGGGCTCGGGTGGCAAAGGGCCGGCGTGCCCTGGCTCGATTGAGCGCCAATTTTTATCGTCGGCCAGCGGAGAAGCTGGCCCTTACCGGCATCACCGGAACGAACGGCAAGAGCACCACCGCGTTCCTGATCGAATCCATCCTGCAAGCGGCGGGACGCAGCACTGTGCTGGTGGGCACAATCGAGTACCACGTGGCGGGCAAGACGCTGCCCGCGCCGCATACCACGCCGGAATCACTGGAGTTGAACCGTATGTTTGCCGAGGCAAAACATGCCGGCGCTACGGAAGTGGTGATGGAAGTCTCATCCCATGCTCTGGCGCAGGAACGCACCTTCGGCATCCCCTTCGATGTGGCGGTGTTTACCAATCTCACCCGCGACCACCTGGATTTCCACGGCACCATGGAAGAGTATTTCGCCGCCAAGCAGAGGTTGTTCGAGGGCTGTGGCACCGATCCGCCGCGGGTGGCAGTGTTGAACCTGGAAGATGAATACGGCGGGCGGCTGGCGCCACTGAGCAGAAAGATGAAGTCGCAGGTCATAGGCTATGGGCTGGGGCGTGGCGAATTCTGCACCCGCGATCTGGAGATCACGCCGCGGGGCACGCGCTTCCGCATGCTCACACCGTTGGGCGACCTGCCCATTTTTTCGCCGCTCATCGGAAAAGTGAACGTGTACAACGTGCTGGCCGCGGCTGGGGCCGCCTGGGCCCGCGGCTGCGACGGCGATGCCA
>JBLMXE010000432.1:0-6749 GCA_050257615.1 Chlamydiota bacterium
CGGGCCACAATCTGCACCCGTGGATGCCGACACTGGTGATTCATGCTGATTCTCGGATCGGGGGCTGGTGGACGTCGTTGAACCGTGCTCATAACTTCCGGACATCCCTGGTGGGAACCAGGGTGCCTTCGCCGGAAATTGGTCGGTATTTTAGCCCGACTGCAGGGGAAGTCAATAGTCTAAAAGGCGTGGTTCGGGGAGAATTGTGAATTTCCCGCCGAAAAACCTCGGTCTTGTGGCGTCAGCGTCTCGGGGGGAGACCAGGGCGGGTACCTTGTGCCGTCTGGATGACCAGCGGCATGGGGTAAATCCCGACTTCGCGAGCTTCGGCAATGGGAATACGCACCACTTGGGCTGCCCGATAGCGCTTCATGCCCAACTCCGCCGTCCGTACCGCGCGCTCGAAACTGGCGCGTCCGGTGAGCGCGGTTTCGATGAACAGATACTTCCCTGATCCCGGCGCCACCCGCACGCCGACGTAAGCATGGTGGGGAACCAGAACGATTTCCGGCTCCATGCCCAAGTTTTCGAACAGCGAAGCGTACATCACTGCGCCGTCAATGCAGTTGGCAGAAATCTGGCGCAGCGACTCGCGCGGCATGCGCACCCGCTCGCTGACATTCGCGTTCCGCCCGAAAGTCAGGGAGCTGTTCACGTAGGAAACCCCCGTGACCCGCAGGGCGCGATAAATGGCTTGTGCCTGAATATAGGTGGAGCGCTCCTGCTGGCCCGGGTTCTTCCCTTCCTCGTATCCCGGCAGGCGGCGGCCGGGAGTGAATTCCTTGGCCCGGCTCAGCACCTTCTCCACCTGGGAGTCGTGAGGCGTGACCCAGGAAGCAATAAAGGGCGCATACTCGAACTTCGGCCCCCAATAGATGTCGTCGGCGGAGCGCAGCCGAACCGGCACCGTGCGGGTGAAGAGCAGCCTGCCTTTGGCGTCGCGCACCGTGATCAGGGCGGTGGCGGCAGAGATTTCCCGATTGCTGTACAGGCGCGGGTAAAACGTGGGCGCGAACAGGAAGGTGCGTACTGCGCCCGCATCCACGTCCACCGTCTGGATCTCCTGGTCGCTCCAATCGAGGATTCTTACCGCAATGCGGTTCTCCAGGGGAGCGGAGGTGGAATTGGAAATGGTGAGCTCCACCGTCCCCCAATTGCGATCCTCCGGTCTTTGCAGGGAAGCATAGTTGGCAAAGGCCGGATAAACCTCCCCATCCAGGCCCACTTTGATCCGGTAAGTGGGCTCTGGAGCGCGCGACTTGAGCGCTGGCTCAACCGTGGTCTTGCCGGAGTCGGCCACGGGGCCGGCAGCAGTCACGCTCGAAACGGCCGCGAAGAGGACAAAAAAGACTGTCCCAAGGAAGATGTGGCCAGATTTTGGGGTGGGCACGCCTTAGCTTACCTCGCACGATCCCTGATGCAATCGAGGAGAAGCCTTAGATTGCGTGGATTGAAGAATGAAGATTGAAGAATGACGATTGAAGAACGATTGAAGAATTGGCACTGACCCTAGGACAGGCTTTCGATGAAACACCCGCCAGTGACGGCGGGCACCCCACATTTGGCCGCCACAGACTGGCAAGGAAATCAGCCCTGGCTCATGCAGCCAAATGTATCGCGCTTCAATTTTAGCCTTCAGAGCTCTTGGCTCCCTCAACTCAGCACCGAACATGTGTGGAAGCGCGGGGCTTCAGCCCCGCGGTACCGGCACAAAAAAGTCCGGGCTTTAGCCCCGGAGGAGAGCCTCGAGCAACGGGGGCTAAAGCCCAACCGGGCCTGGACTCCAGTCCCCGGACTGAAGTCCGGGGCTTCCACGTCCTCCCAAAAACTCAGTAGTGATGCATTTTGCAAAAATGCATCACTACCCGAAACTCGGCTATTAGGTACAAGGCACTGCCAACCATTAGACTGTCACGCGCATGAAAATTCTGGTCACCGGGGGTGCAGGCTACATCGGCAGCGTGGTTTCCGCGGAACTGCTGCGCGCCGGCCACCAAGTGGTTGTCTACGACAACCTCAGCCACGGCCATCGCCGCGCCGTGCCGCGAGGTGCGGAGGTCACAATCGGCGAGGTTGGCGACCCCGGAGCCCTCAGCCAGGCACTGCGGCAGCATCGCCCGGAAGCAGTGATGCATTTCGCCGCTCTCATCGAGGCGGGCGAATCCATGCAAGCGCCCGAGCGCTACTTCCGCAACAACACCGCCGCCACCCTCAACCTCCTGGAATGCATGCTGCAGCACGGCCCGCGCCGGCTGGTGTTTTCCTCCACCGCGGCGCTTTATGGCGACCCCGAGCGCACTCCTATCGAGGAAGATGCCGCTCTGCGCCCCACCAATGCTTATGGCGAATCCAAGCTGCTGGTGGAGCGCATGCTGGCCTGGTTCCACCAGATTCATGGCCTGCGTTATGCCAGCCTGCGCTACTTCAATGCGGCGGGAGCGGCCGGCGAACTGGGCGAGGATCACCGGCCCGAGTCGCACCTGATCCCGCTGGTTCTGCAGGTGGCGCAGGGTAAGCGTCCCTGCATTTCCATTTACGGCGGCGACTACGACACGCCTGACGGCACCTGCATCCGCGACTATGTCCACGTGGCCGATCTGGCCTCCGCGCATGTGCTGGCGCTGGAGGCCCTAGCCACCCGCGAGCAGCTTATCTATAACCTGGGCAATGGCCGCGGCTTCAGCGTACGCCAGGTAGTGGAAGTGGCGCGCGAGGTGACTGGACATGCGATTCCGGCGGAAACTGCGCCGCGTCGCCCCGGCGATCCGGCGGTGCTGGTGGCCAGTTCGGAGAAGATTCGCCACGAATTAGGATGGCAGCCGCGCTATCCGGAACTGGAGCAGATTGTGGCCAGCGCCTGGGAGTGGCGGAGGCGGCACCCGAATGGCTACGACGAGTAACCAGAATTGAAGATTGATGATTGAAGATTGACGAATGAAAACGGCAGACAAGACATGACGGGATATGGCGCTTGATCTAAACCGCGATCCGCATCGCCGCTTTAACCCGCTCACCCAGGAGTGGGTGCTGGTCTCGCCGCACCGTACGCAGCGGCCCTGGCAGGGCCAGGTGGAGTCCGCCCCATTGGTGAATGTGCCGGCTTACGATCCTGCCTGCTACATGTGCCCGGGCAACACGCGCGCCAATGGGGCCCGCAACCCGCGGTATGAGTCCACGCTGGTTTTTGAAAATGATTTTCCGGCGCTGTTGCCGCAGACTTCCGAGGCAGTGCTTGCCCAAAACCAGCGAGGGCTCATGTTAGCCCAAGGCGAGCCCGGCGTCTGCCGTGTCATCTGCTACTCGCCAC
Source organism: Chlamydiota bacterium (assembly GCA_050257615.1). GTDB lineage: Bacteria > Acidobacteriota > Terriglobia > Terriglobales > Acidobacteriaceae > JAICWP01. Next base: position 3,308 of record JBLMXE010000432.1, read on the forward strand.
GTCATGACCTTCGGCTCTCGACGCTCGACTCCTCGGCCGTGCGTGAGGTGGTGAAGCTCTGGGTGGAGCAATACGCCGAACTGGGCGCACTGCCGACGATCAACTACGTGCAGATTTTCGAGAATCGCGGCACCATGATGGGCGCCAGCAATCCCCATCCCCACTGCCAGATCTGGGCCAACGCCACCCTGCCCAATCTTCCGCAACGGGAGCAAGCTTCGCTGCAGACTTACCAATCTGCAAACGGCTCCTGCCTGCTTTGTGATTATGTGCAGCTGGAGCGTGGGCAGGCTGGGCGCATGGTGCTGGAGAACGAGGACATGGTGGCGCTGGTGCCCTTCTGGGCGGTGTGGCCGTTCGAGACCATGGTGCTGCCGCGCCGGCATCTGACCGGCCTGGATCAGCTCACATCAGGAGAATGCGCCGCCCTGGCCGATATTCTGCAGCGCCTCACCCAGGCCTACGACCGGCTGTTCAGCGTGCCGTTTCCTTACTCCCTGGGGTTCCACCAGCAACCTACGGATGGAGCGCCACATGAAGAGTGGCACCTGCACGCCCACTTCTATCCTCCGCTGCTGCGCTCGGCCACGGTGCGCAAGTTCATGGTGGGATATGAGTTGCTGGCTACGCCGCAGCGCGACATTACACCGGAAGCGGCAGCCGCCCGGTTGCGCGAAGTTGCGGTGGTCTGACCGCCGGCTATTTCAGGCGGCCTTGCGACGGCGAGGAGTCTTGGACTTGCCGGGACGGGCTTTGCGCCCCACCACCCGCGTCTCCACCGTCGCGCCCGGATATTCGCGCACGATGCGTTTGCGCGGCACCACCGCGACTTCTTCCACCATCTCGGCCTCGGCGGGCTCTTCGCCAAAAAGATTAGCCATGTACTTCTGCCGGCATCGCTCGCAACAGAAGTGCACCGCCAGATAATCCACCGCCCGCACCTCATCCCAATGCGGCAGGATGGTAACTTCACACCGCGCCGCGGTCACCCCGATGTTCTCCGCGGCAAATCCCAGAATCCATCCTTCATCTTTCTGTTTCAGCCGGCGACAAAAATCGCACTCGTATCGCAGCATGACGCCCCTCCCGTCAAATTAGATTCCCTTGCTCTGCGTCCATGATGTCTAACCCGGGCTGCTTGCTCGACTACTTTCACGCCGACAAGGTAAGCTAAGTAGTTTCATCACGCGAGAGGACGAGCCATGCGGGAAGCCGTTCGGCGCCTGTGGCCAGAAATAGAGTGGATTCAGGACCCCAAGCTGCGCGACCAGGTGACGCAAACCTGGGTGCGTGCTTTCGAGCTCAGCCCGCTCGGGCCCCAGGATCTGGAGCGCATTCCTTTCACCCTGCTGATCCCCAATTGCCCGGTCAGCTTCATGGAGCATAAGCGCTGCGTGGTGCACATTGCGCGCCGCGCGGCCGAATCCATGAAAGATTTCATGGGCCGCGCCCTGCCCATTGATATGGATACCGTGGTCGCCGGCGCCATCCTGGCGGACGTGGGTAAGCTGCTGGAGTACGAAAACGTGGATGGTCCGGCGGGCAAGCCGGTCACCCGGCAGAGCCAGCGCGGCGAGTTCCTGCGCCACCCCTTTACCGGGGTGGCCCTGGCCATGGAATGCGGCGTGCCTGACCCCGTATGCCACATCATCGCCGCGCATGCCGCCGAAGGCGATCTGGTGAAGCGGAGCACTGAAGCTTACATCGTGCACCACGCAGACTTCATGGCTTATTTGCCGTTTAAGAATTTAAAGCGGTAGTTGGTAGTTGGTAGCTGGTAGCTGGTAGCTGGATACCTTTTTTGCGATCGCTTGTGTCTCCGCCTAAGCACGAATTCGAAGACTGAGAACTGAGAACCGAGAACTGAGAACTGCTTTATGACAGTCACCGCCGAAATGTCGCGCTGGGCCGCGGAACTGAAATTCGCCCAACTCTCCCAGGATGCCGTCTATCAGGCCAAGCGCTTCTTGCTGGACTCGCTGGGCTGCGCCCTGGGCGGCTACCAGCAGCACGACGTCAAGATCGCGCTGCAGGTGCTGGATGAAATTGCCGGCGCCGGCCCCGCCACCGTGATCGCGACGGGCAAGAAGGTGGATGCGGTTTCCGCCTCCCTGGCCAATGCGCTCATGATCCGCTGCATGGATTACAACGACATTTACTGGAAGCAGGACCCGTCGCATCCGTCCGACATTTTTCCCGCGGCGCTGGCCTGCTGCGAGCGCGCCAAATCCGACGGCCGCGAGTTGATTGTCGGCCTGGTGCTGGGACACGAGTTTGAATGCCGCTTCTGTGAGGCGGCCGTTCCCGGTATCCGCGAGCGCGGGTGGCACCACGCCACGCTGACCGCCTTCGTTTCGCCTATTGTCGCCGGGCGCGCCCTGCACCTGGAGTGGCAGCAGATTCAGCATGCCATCGGCATTTCCGCCAGCCGCCACGCCACCCTGGGCGCGGTCACCGCCGGCAAGCTCACCATGATGAAAAACACGGTGGACCCCATGGCCACGCAGAGCGGAGTGCTGGCGGCGCTGCTGGCGGAGAAGGGCTATACCGGCCCCGAGCACGTAGTGGACGGCAAGGAAGGCCTGGCGCACTGCTTCGGCCCAGAGTGGAAGCTGGGCTTGCTCACCGAGGGTCTGGGCGACAGCTGGCGCATCACCCAGTGCGGCATGAAGGCGTTTCCCACGGAAGCGCTCACCCACACACCCATTTCGGCGGTGCTCGACCTGGTACGCGAGCACGACCTCAAGCCGGAGCAGGTAGAGAAGATTCGCATTCGCTCCCTGGCGCGCGCCGCCGACATTCTTTCCGATCCCAGCAAGTACGATCCGCGCAGCAAGGAGACCGCCGACCATTCTCTGCCCTACGTGATTGCCGCCGCGCTGGTGGACCGCCAGGTCACGCCCCTGCAGTTCACGCCGGAAAAGATCATGGACCCTGCGATTCGCGCCCAACTCCCCAAGGTCGAAGTGGTGGCTGACCCGGAAATCGAAAAAGTCTTCCCCGCCTTGCAGCGGGTGATTGTGACCATTCGCACCACCGGTGGAAAGGAGTTTACCAAGCAGCTGGATTTTCCCAAGGGCGATCCGCGCAACCCGCTCTCCGACCGCGAGATCGAAGAGAAGTTCGCCGCTTTGGCCGAAGGCGTGCTGTCCAAGCCGGCGCAGAAGAAAGTCAAAGACGCGGTCTGGAAGCTGGAGAAACTGCGGTCGGTCAGCGAGCTGATGCGGCTGCTGAAAGCGGATGTCCCGCTAGCGGCGACTTTCCGAACCAGTCGTGCTGCAGCGGGCCGGAGAAAGACAACGAGGAAGCGATAGATGCCTGCAGACCGTGAGCATGATGTTTTACAGATGTCACGTCGAAGAGGCATTTGGCTCTTCGATTACGAGGACATCAAACACAAGACACCGTTCAGCATGTTCGCATGGCTGGTGCTCGGAACTGG